>NZ_JNWJ01000010.1:0-216829 GCF_000716805.1 Streptomyces yerevanensis
CACCACCCCCGTAAGCGCCCCCGCCCAACCGCCGGAGGCACCCCCACCGGAGTGGGAAACATGATCGATTCCCCCGGTTAACGACGATGGTCTTGCCCAGCGCAGCGGCTCCGCTTACTTTCGGGGCTCTACGACCAGCGTCTACGGGCGTAGAGTCGTAGAGGCTGACGTCCCGGTCGAAGGAGCAAGCTCATGGCCAACGTCGTACGTGCCGCTCTGGTCCAGGCCACCTGGACCGGCGACACCGCAACCATGGTCGCCAAGCACGAGGAACACGCCCGTGAAGCGGCCCGCCAGGGCGCGAAGGTCATCGGGTTCCAGGAAGTCTTCAACGCCCCGTACTTCTGCCAGGTCCAGGAGCCGGAACACTACAAGTGGGCCGAGCCCGTACCGGACGGCCCGACCGTGACGCGTATGCAGGAGCTCGCGCGCGAAACCGGCATGGTCATCGTCGTCCCGGTCTTCGAGGTCGAGCAGTCCGGCTTCTACTTCAACACCGCCGCCGTGATCGACGCCGACGGCACCTACCTCGGCAAGTACCGCAAGCACCACATCCCCCAGGTCAAGGGCTTCTGGGAGAAGTACTACTTCAAACCGGGCAACCTGGGCTGGCCCGTCTTCGACACGGCCGTCGGCAAGGTAGGCGTCTACATCTGCTACGACCGCCACTTCCCGGAGGGCTGGCGCCAACTCGGCCTCAACGGCGCCCAGTTGGTCTACAACCCCTCCGCCACCTCCCGCGGCCTCTCCGGCTACCTCTGGCAGTTGGAGCAGCCCGCCGCCGCCGTCGCCAACGAGTACTTCATCGCCGCGATCAACCGCGTCGGCCAGGAGGAGTACGGCGACAACGACTTCTACGGGACGAGTTACTTCGTCGACCCCCGCGGGCAGTTCGTCGGCGAGACCGCGAGCGACAAGAGTGAGGAACTCGTCGTGCGTGATCTCGACTTCGACCTGATCGAAGAAGTGCGGCAGCAGTGGGCCTTCTACCGGGACCGCCGCCCCGACGCGTACGAAGGACTGGTGCAGCCATGAGTGACCTGTACGCCCGCCACAAAGCCGTCCTCCCCGACTGGCTCGCCCTCTACTACACAGACCCTCTCGAGATCACCCACGGCGAGGGCCGCCATGTCTGGGACGCCGACGGGAAGAAGTACCTGGACTTCTTCGGCGGCATCCTCACCACCATGACCGCGCACGCGCTCCCTGAGGTGACGAAGGCCGTCAGCGAGCAGGCCGGCCGGATCATCCACACCTCGACCCTCTACCTCGACCGGCCGATGGTCGAACTCGCCGAGCGCATCGCCCAGTTGTCCGGCATCCCGGACGCCCGCGTCTTCTTCACGACGTCCGGAACCGAGGCCAACGACACCGCGCTCCTGTTGGCGACCACGTACCGGCAGAGCAACCAGATCCTGGCGATGCGCAACAGCTACCACGGCCGCTCGTTCAGCGCGGTCGGCATCACCGGCAACAAGGGCTGGTCGCCGACCAGCCTCTCGCCGCTCCAGACGCTGTACGTCCATGGCGGCGTCCGCACCCGCGGCCCGTACGCCGAGCTCAGCGACGCCGAGTTCATCGCGGCCTGCGTCGCCGACCTGAAGGACCTGCTCGGCCATGTCCGCGCGCCCGCGGCCCTGATCGCCGAACCCATCCAGGGCGTCGGCGGCTTCACCGCACCGCCGGACGGACTGTACGCGGCCTTCCGCGAGGTGCTCCAGGAGCGCGGCATCCTGTGGATCGCCGACGAGGTGCAGACCGGCTGGGGCAGGACCGGCGACCACTTCTGGGGCTGGCAGGCCCACGGCCAGAACGGCCCGCCCGACATGCTGACCTTCGCCAAGGGCATCGGCAACGGTATGTCGATCGGCGGTGTCGTCGCCCGTGCCGAGGTCATGAACTGCCTCGACTCCAACTCCATTTCGACCTTCGGCGGCTCACCGGTCACGATGGCCGCCGGGAACGCCAACCTCACGTACCTCCTCGAACACGACCTCCAGGGCAACGCCCGCCGCGTCGGCGGAATGCTCATCGAGCGGCTGCGGGCCATCTCCGCGCAGCTTCCGGGCGTACGCGAGATCCGTGGCCGGGGGCTCATGATCGGCATCGAGCTGGTGAAGCCCGGCACCGACGAGGCCGACCCGGACGCGGCCGCCGCCGTGCTCGAAGCGGCCCGCGAGGAAGGCCTGTTGATCGGCAAGGGCGGCGGTCACAACACCAGCGTGCTGCGCATCGCCCCACCGCTCTCGCTCACCGTCGCGGAGGCCGAAGAGGGCGCCACGATCCTCGAGCGGGCGCTGAGACTCGTCCCGTAGCAAGCAGCAGAGCAGGGGCGAGTGAGCCGAAGGGGCGCGACTGTGTCGAGAGGCCATGGGGGTCCCCCGCTCGAGCGAAGCCGAGAGTGGGGGAGCGCGGAGGCCCGAAGGGTCGAGCACGATCGGGCTCTCGACACAGGCTTTAGCGCCCCGGAGGCGAACCGAGCCTTCAAGAAAGAGGTGCACGCCATGCCCACCGCCCCGGAACCCGCCCTCTCGGTCCGCCAGGTCCTCGGCCTGGAGCGGGTGCTTGCCGGAGAGCCCGAGGTGGTGGCCGGTGCCGGCCAGCTCGACCGGCCCGTGCGCTGGGTGCATGTCGCCGAGGCCGCCGATGTCGGCGTGATGCTCAGCGGCGGGGAGATGGTCCTCACCACCGGTGTGCTGCTCGCCGGTGACGTGGAAGCGCAGGCCGAGTACATCCGCTCGCTGCACCGCGCGGAGGCCGCCGCCGTCGTGCTGGGCCTGGGGCGCGCCTTTCCCGCAACGCCCGATGTGATGCGCCGGGCCGCCGAGCGGTGCGGGCTGCCGATGGTGGTGCTCCATCGGCCGTTCCCCTTCGCCGAGTTGACGGAAGAGGTCCAATCCCGGCTCGTACAAAGGAAGTTCGCGGCCGTCAGTCTCTCGGAGGCCGTACGGACCGCGCTGACCGGGCTCATCACCGCGGGCGCCCCGCTGCAACGGCTGCTCGACGAGGTCGCGGGACACAGCGCCTGCCCCGTCGTCGTCACCAACCTCGCGCACCGGGTGCTCGCGACGGCGGGGGAGCGGTCCGCGGTGGACGACGTGCTGCGCGACTGGGAGCGCATCGCGCGGCAGGCGGGCGGCAGTGAGGGCGACGGCTGGGTCCGTGCCGAGCTGGGCGGGCGCGGGGAGCGCTGGGGGCGCATCGTACTGTGCGGCTATCGCGGGGACGGCGCCACCGGGCGGCTGCTCGCCGACCGCGCCGCCGAAGCCCTCGTACTGCATCGCATGCTCGGCGGGCCCGCGCCCTCCTGGGAGGAGCAGTCCGCGCAGGGCCTGCTGACCGACCTCGTCTCCGGTGTCGTACCGGCCCGGCAGCTGTTGCCGCGGGCGCGGGCGGCCGGGCTGCCCGTCAACCGGCGGACGTTCGTGCCGCTGGTGGTACGGGACGGTGAGCCCGCCCAACTCGACCGTGTGCTAAGGCTGTTGGGGATGCCCGGCCTGGTCGCCGAGCTGGCCGACGGAGTCACCGCCGTGCTGCTGAGCCTGGCCCGGGACCAGGACGCGGAGGCGCTGGCGACGCACTTCGCGACCCGGTGGCGTACGGAGTCGGGGGCGCACAAGACGGTCGTCGCCGCCGCGGATCCGCGGACCGTGTGGGACGACGTGCCCGCCGGTCTTCGCGAGGCCCAGCATGTGGCCGACGCGGTCGCGACGACGCCCACCGAGCTGGACCTTCCGGTGGTGGTGCGGCTGCGGGACGTACATCTGCGGGGGCTGATCCGGCTGCTGCGGGACGATCCGCACGTGCAGTCGTTCGCGGAGCGGGAGCTGGACGGGCTGCTGTGCGGGGACGGCGCTGCCGAGCAGGAGCTGCTGCCCGTGCTGCGGACGTATCTCGCGACCGGCCGCAACAAGTCGCGTACCGCCCAGCTCCATCATGTCTCCCGGCCCGCCCTGTACCGCCGGCTGGAGGCCATAGAGGCGCGGCTCGGGGTCGATCTCGACGACTTCGAGCAGGCCGCGTCCGTGCACATCGCGCTCCTCGCGCACGACGCGCAACAGGGGTGAAACATGGAACGACATGGGAAAACGGTGGTGAAACATGGGCCGACGGCGGAGTGACACCGTGGAACGCCATGCCCCCGTAGACGTGACACCGTGCATCTCAAAGACCTCTTTCGGACTTCCTAGGCTCGCCGCACACCGAGTGACCGGAGGTCCCGATGAGCAGAGTGGTCCGCGCCGCCGTCTTCCAGACCGCCTGGACAGGCGACAAGGAATCGATGATCCAGGTCCACGAGCAGGCGGCCCGCGATGCCGCCGCGCAGGGCGCCCAAGTCCTGTGTTTCCAGGAGCTGTTCTACGGGCCGTACTTCTGCCAGGTCCAGGACAAGGCGTTCTACGAGTACGCCGAGCAGATCCCCGAGGGACCGATCGTGCGCCGCTTCCAGGCGCTCGCCAAGGAGCTGGGCATCGTCCTGGTTCTGCCGATGTACGAGGAGGAGCAGCCCGGCGTCCTCTACAACACCGCGGCGGTGATCGACGCCGACGGCTCGTACCTCGGCAAGTACCGCAAGACGCACATTCCGCAGGTCGAGGGCTTCTGGGAGAAGTTCTACTTCCGGCCCGGCAACAGCGGCTGGCCGGTCTTCGACACGGCCGTGGGCAAGATCGGCGTCTACATCTGCTACGACCGGCACTTCCCGGAGGGCTGGCGCGCGCTCGGTCTCGCCGGGGCCGAGATCGTCTTCAATCCGTCGGCCACCTCGCGCGGTCTGTCCGGCTACCTCTGGCAACTGGAGCAGCCGGCCTCCGCCGTCGCCAACGAGTACTTCGTGGGCGCCATCAATCGTGTGGGCGTGGAGGAGCTGGGCTCCAACGACTTCTACGGGACCTCGTACTTCGTGGACCCGGAGGCGCAGTTCGTCGGCGAGGTGGCGAGCGACAAGGAGACCGAACTCGTCGTACGCGACCTCGACATGGCCAAGCTCCGCGAGGTCCGCGACCGCTGGCAGTTCTACCGCGACCGGGCCCCCGGGGCGTACGAGCCGCTGACCGCACCCTGACCGCAGTCCCGGCGTCCGTCGATCCGGCGGACGCCGGGCGCATCCGTACCTCATCCGCACCCACCACGGCAGGACCAGGAGAGGGAACATGAGCAGCCGTACCGTCATCCGCGGTGGCCTCGTCATCACCGCGTCCGACGAGATCCACGCCGACGTCCTCATCGAGGACGGCCGCATCGCCGCCCTCGCCGCGAGCGGCACCCCCGCCGCCGAGGCCTGGACGGCCGAGCGGACCATCGACGCCACCGGAAAGTACGTGATTCCGGGCGGCGTCGACACCCATACGCACATGGAGCTGCCGTTCGGCGGCACCTTCGCCTCCGACACCTTCGAGACCGGCACCCGGGCCGCGGCCTGGGGCGGCACCACGACGATCGTCGACTTCGCCGTGCAGAGCGTGGGCCACTCGCTGCGCGAGGGCCTCGACACCTGGAACGCCAAGGCCGACGGCAAATGCGCCATCGACTACGGCTTCCACATGATCGTCTCCGACGTCAACAGCGAGACGCTCAAGGAGATGGACCTGCTCGTGGAGGAGGGCGTCACCTCCTTCAAGCAGTTCATGGCCTATCCCGGCGTCTTCTACAGCGACGACGGCCAGATCCTGCGCGCCATGCAGCGCTCCGCCGAGAACGGCGGGCTGATCATGATGCACGCCGAGAACGGCATCGCGATCGATGTCCTGGTTGAGCAGGCGCTGGCTCGTGGGGAGACCGACCCCAGGTATCACGGCGAGGTGCGGAAGGCGCTCCTCGAGGCCGAGGCCACCCACCGCGCCATCAAGCTCGCACAGGTCGCGGGCGCCCCGCTGTACGTCGTGCACGTCTCGGCGATGGAGGCAGTCGCCGAGCTGGCACGGGCGCGCGACGAGGGCCTGAACGTCTTCGGCGAGACCTGCCCGCAGTATCTGTTCCTGTCCACGGACAACCTCGCGGAGCCCGACTTCGAGGGGTCCAAGTACGTGTGCTCCACGCCGCTGCGGCCCAAGGAACACCAGAAGTACCTGTGGCGGGGCCTGAGGACGAACGACCTCCAGGTCGTCTCCACCGACCACTGCCCCTTCTGCTTCGTCGGCCAGAAAGAACTCGGCCGCGGCGACTTCTCCAAGATCCCCAACGGACTGCCGGGCGTCGAGAACCGAATGGACCTCCTCCACCAGGCAGTCGTCGACGGGCACATCACCCGCCGCCGCTGGATCGAGATCGCCTGCGCCACTCCGGCCCGGATGTTCGGCCTGTACCCGAAGAAGGGCACGATCGCGCCGGGCGCCGACGCCGACGTCGTCATCTACGACCCGCAGGCCGAGCAGGTCATGTCCGCCGAGACGCACCACATGAACGTCGACTACTCGGCGTACGAGGGCAAGAGCGTCACCGGCCGCGTCGAGACGGTCCTTTCGCGGGGCGAACTCGTCATCACCGAGCGGGAGTTCACGGGACGCGCCGGGCGCGGCGTCTACACCCCCCGCTCCACCTGTCAGTACTTGAACTAGGAGTGGCGCCAATGGACTTCGGACTCGTCCTGCAGACGGACCCCCCTGCCTCCCGCGTCATCAGCCTGATGAAGCGGGCCGAGCGCAACGGCTTCACGTACGGCTGGACCTTCGACTCCGCCGTGCTGTGGCAGGAGCCGTTCGTGATCTACAGCCAGATCCTGTCGAACACGTCGAAGCTGAAGGTCGGCCCGATGGTCACCAACCCGGGGACCCGCACCTGGGAGGTCACCGCCTCGACCTTCGCCACGCTCAACGACATGTTCGGCAACCGCACGATCTGCGGTATCGGCCGCGGTGACTCCGCGATGCGGGTCGCAGGTCGCAAGCCCAACACCCTGGCCCGTATCAGCGAGGCCATGAAGGTGATCCGGGCGCTGGGCAGCGGCGAGGAGGCAGATCTCGGCGGCGGCACCGTCATCAGGTTCCCGTGGATCAAGCCCGGCGCCGAACTCCCGGTCTGGATGGCCGCGTATGGCCCGAAGGCGCTGAAGATGACCGGCGAGGAGGCCGACGGCTTCATCCTCCAGCTCGCCGATCTGTATCTGACCGAGTACATGGTGAAGGCGGTCAAGGACGCGGCGGTCGCGGCCGGTCGTGACCCTGGGGATGTCAAGATCTGTGTGGCTGCCCCGGCGTATGTCACCGAGGACGACTCGCCCGAGGCGCTCGCCCACGCGCGGGAGCAGTGCCGCTGGTTCGGCGGGATGGTCGGCAACCATGTCGCCGATCTCGTCTCCAAGTACGGCGATCACTCCGACGTGGTTCCGGAGGCGCTCACGGACTACATCAAGGCCCGCGAGGGCTACGACTACTCGCACCACGGGCGCAGCGGCAACCCCGACACCCAGTTCGTGCCCGATGAGATCGTCGACCGGTTCTGTCTGATCGGCACGGCCGAGCAGCACATCGAGAAGCTGAACGCGCTGCGTGAGCTGGGCGTCGACCAGTTCGCCGTCTACGACATGCACGACGCGCAGGAGGCCGTGATCGACACGTACGGCCAGAAGGTCATCCCCGCGCTGAACTCCTGATCCGAATCCGAACCGCTCCTCCCCGCCCCCCACCTTGTTCTCCCCTCCCTCGTCCCGGGGAGGGGATCAAGGCCCCGCACGGCCTTTCCCGTCCCACCTCTTGATTGGCCTGCCCATGACCGAAACCGTCCCCACGGGTCCGCCGACAACCCAGACCACCGACAACGCCGGCCGGATCGAACTCGCCCCCGGCGCCTTCCCCACCGACAGTCCCTTCGCCAACGAGGACCTGCGCCCCGTTCCGGTCTCCGAGCGCAAGTGGACGACGTACAACTTCGCGGCCCTGTGGATCTCCATGGCCCACTGCATCCCCAGCTGGACCCTGGCCTCCGGCCTGGTCGCCCTCGGCATGGACTGGAAACAGGCAGTCTTCACCATCGCCCTGGCCAACGTGATCGTGCTGCTGCCGATGCTGGCCACCGGCCATGCCGGACCCAAGTACGGGATTCCGTTCCCGGTGCTTGCCCGCGCCTCCTTCGGGCTGCGTGGCGCCAACATCCCGGCGCTGATACGCGCGGCCGTGGCCTGTGGCTGGTTCGGCATCCAGACCTGGATCGGCGGCAGCGGCATCTTCGCGCTGGGCTCCAAGCTCACCGGCGGTGAGTGGGAGAAGGCCGGGCAGATCGCGGGCAACCCGTGGCCGCTGTGGCTCTGCTTCCTTCTCTTCTGGGCGGTGCAGATCGCGATCATCTACCGCGGTATGGACTTCCTGCGGCACTTCGAGAACTGGGCCGCGCCCTTCGTGATCGTCGGCGCCTTCGTGCTGCTGATCTGGATCGCGGTCAAGGCGGACGGCTTCGGCCAGCTGCTGTCGCAGCCCTCGCAGCTCGGCTGGGGCCCGGACTTCTGGCCGGTCTTCTTCCCGTCCCTGATGGGCATGATCGGCTTCTGGGCCACCCTGTCCCTCAACATCCCCGACTTCACACGCTTCGGCGCCAGCCAGAAGGCACAGACCTGGGGCCAGTCGCTTGGCCTGCCCACGACGATGACGCTGTTCGCGATCCTCGCCGTGCTGGTCACCGCCGGCTCCGAGGTCGTCTACGGCGAGGCGATCTGGGACCCGGTCGCCCTCGCCGCCAGGGCGGACAACGCCTTCGGCCTGCTCTTCGCCCTGATCACCGTGATCGTCGCGACGATCTCCGTGAACATCGCGGCGAACGTGGTCTCCCCGGCGTACGACCTGGCCAACCTGGCCCCGAAGTTCATCAACTTCCGTACGGGCGCGCTGATCACGGGTGTCATCGGCATCCTGATCTTCCCGTGGAAGCTGATCTCCACGCCCGAGTTCTACATCTTCACCTGGCTCGGAGTGGTCGGCGGTCTGCTCGGCACGGTCGCGGGCATCCTGATCGCCGACTACTGGATCGTCCGCCGTACGGTCCTGCATCTCGCGGACCTGTACACGCCCGGCGGGCGCTACTGGTACACGTCCGGCTGGAACCTGAAGGCCGTGGTGGCCTTCGTGGTCGGCGGCGTGCTCGCGGTCGGCGGCTCGTACTCGACGGTGAACGCCGAGGGCGCGAAGAACGGACCGTTCCCGGTCGACGGACTGATCCCGTTCCTGAAGCCGCTCGCCGACTACGGCTGGGCGGTGGGCCTGGCCACTTCGCTGGTGCTGTACGTGGTGCTGATGGGTGGCAGGGAGCGCGAACCCCAGCCTCAGGACGCCGTCTGACGGTGGTGCGGGCGCGTTGGAGAACGGCTCTACTGGGCCTTCTCCAGCGCGGCCACCGCCTCCTTGGCGGCCTTGATGGCGCCCTTGTTGATCTCGTCCGTGCTGGGCGCCTTCTTCGTCTCGAAGTCACTGCCGTTGTACGTGATGACCACCAGCGCGTTGGAAGCGCGGGCGATCACCATGCCTTCGCGCGTCTGCTGCTTGTCCTCGGTGGTGAGGTTCACGACGGAGTACGCCTCGTCGCCGAGCCCGGGGACCGCTCCTCCGCCGCTCTGCTTCGTGATGCGTTCCTTGTAGGCGGTGGCGGCGGTTTGGTCGGTCTTCTTGATCTCGTACGAGACGTCGAGCCAGCGGTAGTCGAACCCCTTGAGCGCGTTCCAGGAGCAGGTGCGGCGCACCGACTCGTCGCTCGACGGGATCTCCTTGCCGGCTGCCTTGGCGCCCGGCACCAGCGAGGTCACCGTCTTCTTCCCGAGCCCTTCGCAGGGCTTCGGCGAGACGCGGTACGTCTGGCTCGCCGAAGCCGTGGACGGCGCGGTCGGCGACGTGCTGGGTCTGTCCGAGGCTGTCTTGTTGTCCGCCTCTCCGGCCGGGGACGCGGCGAACGGCCCGGACGCCAGCGCCCAGCCGGCCGAGGCGAGCACGGCGACCGGCAGCAGACGCGCGGTGAGGGCGAGCGGCAGAGGAAGAGAACGCACGGCGCATTTCTCGTGGGGATGGGTGCGGAGGGGGCCACACGGTGGACGGGACGCCAGTGTCACATGCCTCTCTGTGAGACGAAAGTGTGAACTCGCTCCGTGCTCGTGTGGTCACAGGGGCTCGCTGTTGACGCCCTGGATCACCGGTTGGAGTGATCGGCGCGCTGAATCGCCGGGAACCCGTGACGGATTGCGGTAGACCGACGACGGTGATCATGCTGCAGGCACGATGTCCGACGGAGGATCGATGAGCGCTCAACCGCATACATATGCTGTGGCTGACCCCGAAACAGCACTCAAATACGCGATCCAGCACGTCCAGGGAGACCGGGTGCAGATCGTCGAGGGGGTCATCCAGCAAGTCATGCCGTCTTGGGATCATGAGGGCATCGCGGATCGGATCCGTCGGCAACTTGTACCAGCGCTGGACAGGCTGGACTGCCACGCCGGCTCCGGCAACCTGGACCTGCCGGGAACCAGCAACTGGTACGTGCCGGACCTCGCCGTCGTGCCGCGTGACATCGTCAAGGGCGCAGGCGCACTCCTGCCCGACCAGACACTGCTGATCGTCGAGATCGCCTCGGAGTCCAACGCCGACACGGACCGCATCGTCAAGCGGAAGCGGTACGCGGAGTACGGCGCTCCGCTCTATT
Organism: Streptomyces yerevanensis; assembly: GCF_000716805.1. NCBI lineage: Bacteria > Bacillati > Actinomycetota > Actinomycetes > Kitasatosporales > Streptomycetaceae > Streptomyces > Streptomyces yerevanensis. The sequence continues at coordinate 10,618 of NZ_JNWJ01000010.1, forward strand.
TGCTCGTCGACCGTCAGGAGCGGTGTCCTGGACACTGCACGCCGTCCCGGGGCGCCTTGGTTACACCCAGGTGACGGACCCCATGCCGTTCGGAAGGCCGGTGCCCTTGCCCGAACCGTTCGGCCTGGAACTCGACACCTCGGAGTTCTGACACGGTTGGTGCGGCCATGGCGCGTGCCTCTGCGCAGGACGCCTCCGAAGGGCCGCTACCGGCGGGGTCCTGTGAGCAGTGGCCGCGCCTTCATCCCGGTCACGAAACCTCCCGGGTGGCACGAGGCGGGAGGGCGCTCTTCCAGGCCGTGTGCAGGGGCAGCGCCCGCTCGATGCGGTCCACGGCGGCGAACGCGCCGTATGCGATCAGATGGACCAGACAGTGGTCCGTGTACGGGGGCTTCTTCCAGGCCGCCACGTCCTCGTCGGCGATGCGGTACGGAGCGAGGGCGGCCAGCAGCGCCAGACGTGCGCCGGGCCTGCCCTCGCGGTCCGGCAGGTCCTTCCAGTCGAGCGGAGGATGCGTGCCGTCCCACGCCTCGACGGTCTCTCGTACGAGCGTCCGGTCGGCCTCGGTGAGGAGGCCGGCGCCCGCGGTGGCGGCCCTCCTGAGCGCCGTGAACGCCGGGCCGACCGTCGTCCCGGCCGCCCAGGAGGGGCCGGGGCCCGTTTCGTCCTCGTCGAGGAGCGCGAGGCTCGCACCCGGGACGATGCGTCGGCGCACGGTCTTGGCCAGCGAACGGCCTCCCAGGCTGCGTACCACCCTGAAGCGCTGGGCGTTGCCGGGGAGCAGGTTCTCGGTCACCAGGGACGAGACGATCCGGTTGATGAAGTGGAAGGAGAGGGCGGTGCCCACGTACCCGGGGGTGTGTTCGGCCGGGAAGGGGAGTGTCGAGACGTCCGGGCTGCCAGGGGTGCGGGTCGCCTCGCCCCAGGCGAGCACGCGTGCGTGCTGCTCGTTTTCCGGCGGTTTCCCGTGTGCCAGGCGTTCGGCGAGGGCGTGGTCGCCGGTGGCGTGCAGCAGCATGGTGTGCGCGTCCACGCAGAACGGGCACTTGTTGGCGCGTGACACTCCTACGGCGGCCAACTCCTTGCCGGTGCGGCTGCCTTTGCCGGCGATCAGGGACTCACGCATCAAGGCCCAGGTGGGGGCGAGGAGTTCGGGGGCCGAGGAGAGGGCGACGAAGGGGGAGGCGTCCTCGATGCCGAAATCCGTGGCGAGCTGCTCGTAGACGGCGGCGGTGCGGCCGGTGGCGGCCTTGGGCGGGATGGGCTCGGTGTACCTGAAGGATGAAGTCATGAGGAGAACCCTGGTTCCGGCGGGTGCTTTCGGGCGTCGTACGGGCGAAGGCAGTTGAGGCTGCGCCGACGAGGTCGGCCGGTCGGTGGACTACTGCGCCGGGAGTAGTCGCGGGGTTGTCCACAGGGCTGACGCCGTTGTCGGCGCGGCGGTTTACTGTGCGGACATGGACGGGGACCAGGTGTTACGCGGGCGCGTCGTCGACGCGACGCTCGCCGTCGTGATCGGCGCGATCGTCGTGGCCGCGGCGGTCTTCGACGGGGACACGACGCCGTTCGACTACGCGTTGATCGTGGCCGGTTCGCTGGCGCTGGCGGCGTATCGGCGGGCGCCGCGCGTGGTGCTCGCCGTGACCACGATTGCCCTGACCGTCCATGTGCTGCACGCCCATCCCGGACCGGTGTCCGCTCTGCCGGTGGTGGCCGCTGTCCACACGGCGGCTCAGGCGGGGCACCGAGGCGTGGGCGCGATAGCGAGCGCCGTGTTCCTCGGGGGGTATTTCGCGACAGACCCCACGTCCCAGGACGCCGTCGAGCGGACCGCGCTGCTGGCGGGCTGGTTCCTGTGCGCCGTCGTCACCGGCCTCGCGGGGAGCAACTGGCAGGCGTATCTGCGCCAGACCGAACAACGCGCGCTGGAGGCCGAACGTACCCGCGAGGAGGCCGCCCTGCGCCGGGCCGGCGAGGAACGCCTGCGTATAGCCCGCGAGTTGCACGACTCCCTCACGCACAGCATCTCGATCGTCAAGCTCCAGGCGGGCGTCGCCGTCCACCTCGCCCGCAAGCGCGGCGAGGAGGTGCCGCCCGCGCTGCTCGCCATCCAGGAGGCCGGCGGCGAGGCGATGCGCGAACTGCGCGCCACGCTGGAGGTGTTGCGCACCGACGAGCCCACCGGTACGCCCGCCCTGCTCGTGGAGCGCGCCCGGGCGGCGGGTCTCGCCGTCGACCTGACCGTGAGCGGCCGCGAGCGCCCGCTGGCGGCGACCGTGGACCGCGCCGCGTACCGCATCGTTCAGGAGGCCCTCACCAACGCCGCCCGCCACGCGGGACCCGCCAAGGTCATCGTCCAACTGGATTACAGGGAAGGTGAGTTGGAGATACGGATCGACGACGACGGCACCGCTGACCCGGCCCGGCCGCCCACCGAGGGCATCGGCCTCACCGGCATGCGTGAACGTGTCACGGCGCTCGGCGGCACGCTGGATGCCGGTCCGCGCGCAGAGGGCGGCTTCTCGGTGCGGGCCCAACTGCCGCTGGACGCCTCGTGATCCGCGTCGCGCTCATCGATGACCAGGCGCTGATGCGGGCCGGTTTCCGGGCGCTCCTGGACGCCGAGGACGGCATCGAGGTGGTGGGAGAGGCCGCCGACGGGAAACAGGGGGTGGAACTGGTGCGCGCCCACGTTCCCGATATCGCCCTGGTCGACGTCCAGATGCCGGTGATGTCGGGCATCGAGGCCACCCGCCGCATCGCCGCCGATCCCGAACTGTCCGCCGTACGCGTCGTCATCCTCACCAACTACGGTCTGGACGAGTACGTCTTCGAGGCGCTGCGCGCCGGGGCCAGCGGGTTCCTGCTCAAGGACACCGAGCCCGCCGATCTGCTCCAGGCCATCGAGGTGGTGGCGCGCGGCGAGGCACTGCTGTCGCCGTCGGTCACGCGCACGCTGATCGGCGAGTTCGTGTCCCGGCCACCGGACCGGGCCACCGCTCCCGGCCTGGAGTGCCTCACCCGCCGCGAACGCGAGGTCACCGCGCTCGCCGCGCGCGGGCTCACCAACGAGGAGATCGCCGCCCATATGGTCATCAGCCCCTTCACGGCCAAGACGCACATCAGCCGCGCGATGACGAAGCTGGGCGCCCGCGACCGGGCCCAACTCGTCGTCTTCGCCTACGAGTCGGGCCTGGTGGCGGCACGCGGTCACGTGGAGTGAAACCTCCGCCGAGGGTGCGTGCGATGATCGGCGCGTGATCGCGATACGCCGTCGAGTGACCCGAAGCCTCGTCACCACAGCCGTGCTGGCGCTGGCCGTCGGCGGCTGTGGGCTCGGGGCCGAGCTGGACCGGGAGCGCAACCCCGAGCAGACGCAGCCCGAGCAGAAGCCGCCCTCGACACCGCCTGCCGTGTCGGCCGCCCCGGTGCCCGAGCCCTCCGCGTCCGTGCCCACCCAGGAAGCGGGTGGCTGCCCGTCGTCCGGTGTCCGCCTCGACACGGGTCCGGTCAACGGCGCCATGGGGTTGCGCGCCATGACCCTCACGCTGACCAACTGCGGCAAGCGGCCCTACGAGTTGAACGGCTACCCGTCCATCACCGTTCTTGACGAGGCGGGCGACCCGTTCCCGGAAGTGCGGACCGTCGAGGGGACGGACCAGGTGCCCGTGGCACCGGAGGCGCCCGGTCCCGAGCCGATGACCCTCGCTCCGGGCGAGACCGCACAGGCGGGACTGGTCTGGCGGATGCATGCCGAGGACGGTGTGTATCTCCGGGTCACCCCGCAGAAGGGGCGCGACACCGTGACCGTGCGCTCCCGGGAGACCCTCGACATCGGCCCCGACAACATCTTGGGGACGTCGCCCTGGAAGCCGTTGCAGTAGCGGGTATCCGGGGGCGCAGACGGGTACGTACGATCTTCGGATGCCTGCCCGACTGTGAGGAGTCGCCCGTGTTCACCACCCGGCCCACCCTCCAGGGCACCTTCGGCATGGTGTCCTCCACGCACTGGCTCGCCTCGCAGTCGGCGATGGCCGTGCTGGAGGACGGCGGCAACGCGTACGACGCCGCCGTCGCCGCGGGCTTCGTACTGCATGTCGTCGAGCCCCATCTGAACGGGCCGGCGGGTGAGGTGCCGATCATCCTGGCCCCGGCGGGCGGCGAGGTCCGGGTGCTGTGCGGGCAGGGCGTGGCGCCGGCCGGGGCGGAAATCTCCCACTACAGGGGACTCGGTTTGGATCTCGTACCCGGTACGGGACCGCTCGCCGCCGCCGTTCCCGGTGCCTTCGACGCGTGGATGCTGCTTCTGCGGGACCACGGCACGAAGCCCCTCGCCGACGTCCTGAAGTACGCCATCGGGTACGCGGAGGACGGGCACGCGCCCGTGGAGCGCGTCGGCGAGACCGTCGAGACCGTACGGGAGCTCTTCGAGACCGAGTGGACCTCGTCGGCCGAGGTGTATCTGCCGGGTGGCCGGGCACCACGGCCGGGCGAGCTGTTCCGGAATCCGGCGCTGGCCGCGACCTGGAGGCGGCTGATCACGGAGGCGTCCCGGGCGGGCGACGACCGGGTCGCGCAGATCGAGGCCGCACGGCGGATCTGGCGCGAGGGCTTCATCGCCGAGGCCCTGGTACGGCAGGCGGGGCGGCCGACCATGGACACCAGCGGTGAACGCCACGCGGGCACGCTGACGGCAGCCGACCTGGCCTCCTGGTCCGCGTCCTACGAGGCTCCGGTGACGTACGACTGGCGGGGCTGGACCTTGTGCAAGGCGGGCCCCTGGAGCCAAGGGCCGGTCCTCCTCCAGCAGTTGGCCCTGCTGCCGCCCGAACTGCCGCGGTACGGCTCCGCGGAGTACGTCCATCTGCTGATCGAGGGCTGCAAGCTCGCGATGGCCGACCGGGAGGCCTGGTACGGGGACGCGGCCGACGTACCGGTGGGGGAGCTGCTGTCGGAGGAGTACAACGCCGGGCGGCGGGCGCTCGTCGGGGAGAAGGCCTCGTACGAACTGCTGCCCGGGAGCCCTGGGGGACGTACTCCGCGGCTCAGCGGGCACGCGCGCGTGGTGGCCACCGGGGAGGCGGGGTCCGAACCGCTCGCGGCGCCGGGTGCGGGCGAGCCGACCGTGGCCAAGAGTCCGACGTTGCCCGTGCCAGGGGAGCCGGACGTCTCGGCGGACGGCGGTACTCGAGGCGACACCTGCCACCTCGATGTCGTCGACCGCTGGGGCAACATGGTCGCCGCCACGCCCAGCGGCGGCTGGCTGCAGTCCAACCCGGTCGTGCCGGAGCTGGGCTTCCCGCTCGGTACCCGGCTCCAGATGGCCTGGCTGGAGGAGGGGTTGCCCAACTCCCTCACGCCTGGGCGCCGTCCGCGTACGACACTCACGCCCTCGCTCGCGCTGCGGGGCGGGGTACCGGTCATGGCGTTCGGCACACCCGGCGGTGACCAGCAGGACCAGTGGCAACTGCACTTCTTCCTGGCCGTCGCCCTGCGCTCCGAGGTACGCGGCGGACTCGACCTCCAGGGCGCGATCGACGCCCCGAACTGGCACAACGACAGCTTCCCCGGCTCCTTCTACCCACGCGGCATGCGTCCTGGCAGCGTCACTGTCGAGGCTCGCATGGACCCGGCCATCGCCCACGAACTGCGTCGCCGGGGTCACGACGTACAGGTCGGACCGCCCTGGTCCGAGGGGCGGCTGTGCGCGGTCGCGCGGGACCCGGAGAGCGGGGTGCTGTCGGCGGCGGCGAACCCGCGGGGGATGCAGGGGTACGCGGTCGGACGCTGACCCCTGAGGCTCCTGACCTCCGAGGCTGTGGACGACCAGGGGCTGGGGAGTTCATGCCGATTCCACCCGTAGCGCACCGGCTGGGTGAGGATTGTCAGTGGCGCGTGCTCTCATGGAGTGGTGATCGAAGACAGCGAAACCATCGAAGAGTTTCTCGCGCACGGTATGTCCGACGTGGAGGAAGCGGTCCGCAAGGCGGCGGCGACAGAGATCATGCCGCGCTTCCGGCAGCTCGCCGCGCACGAGATCGACGAGAAGACCGGCCCGCACGACCTGGTGACGGACGCCGACCGCAAGGCCGAGGAGTACCTCACGGCCGTGCTCGGCGCCCTGCTGCCCGGCTCGGTCGTGGTCGGCGAGGAGGCGGTGCACGCCAACCCGTTGACGTACGAGGCGATCCGGGGCGAGGCGCCGGTGTGGATCGTCGACCCGGTCGACGGGACACGGCAGTTCGTGCACGGCAACCCCGGCTTCTGCACCCTGGTCGCGCTCGCACTGGGCGGCCAGGTGCTCGCCTCCTGGACGTACGCTCCGGCGCTCGACCTGTTCGCCACGGCGATACGGGGCGGGGGCGCCGCTCTCGACGGAGTGCCCCTGCGCTCCGGTTCGCCCGCACCGGACCGCCCGCTCGAAGTGGCCACGTCCCACCCGGACTTCACGACCGACGACGAGAAGCGCGCTCTGCTCGCCCTGCGCACGGAGGGCGTGCGGACCCGGCCCTGCGGCTCAGCCGGCCTCGAGTATCTGGCCGTCGCGCGCGGCGAGTTGGACGCCACCGGCTTCTCCTGGGAAGCGGCCTGGGACCACGCGGCCGGTCTGCTGCTGGTCGAGGAGGCGGGCGGTGCGCATCTGACCCGCGCGGGCGAGCCGTTCCGGATAACGGGCGGCAACACCCTCCCGTTCACCGCCGCGCGGGACGCGGCCACAGCTCAGCGGGTGGCGGGCCTGCTGGCGGGCGGAGCCTGACCGCAGGCCGCTGCGCTGTACTCGGGCCGCGGGTCGAAGCGGATGGCCTGCGAGGACCACCCGCGCCCAGGCGCTGTCACCGCCCCGGCATATCCTGATCCCGAGTGGCCATCGGCTGACGAAGGAGTCCGAAGGTGCCGTCGATGCTCGATGCGGTCGTGGTGGGTGCGGGGCCGAACGGACTGACCGCTGCCGTGGAGCTGGCCCGCCGCGGTTTCAGTGTGGCCGTCTTCGAGGCGCGCGACACCGTCGGCGGAGGCGCCCGCACCGAGGAACTCACGCTGCCCGGCTTCCGGCACGACCCGTGCTCGGCCGCGCACCCGCTGGGCGTCAACTCGCCCGCCTTCAAAGCGCTGCCGCTCGGTCGGTACGGCCTGGAGTGGCTGCACCACGAACTGCCCATGGCGCACCCCTTCCCGGACGGCACGGCGGCCGTGCTGTCACGGTCCGTGGCCGAGACGGCGGCGTCCTTCGGCCCGCGCGACGCGGGGACGTACCGCAGGCTGGTCGACCCCTTCACCGGCAGATGGGACACGCTCGCCCGGGACTTCATGTCCCTGCCGCTCAGCGCGCTGCCCCGCGACCCGGTCACCCTCGCCCGCTTCGGTCTCGTCGGTCTGCCGCCCTCGACATGGCTGACGCGCAGATTCCACGACGAGCGGGCCAAGACGCTGTTCGCCGGTCTGGTCGCCCACGTCATGGCCCCGCTCGACGGCTTCGCCACCGGCGCCGTCGGCCTCGTCTTCGCGCTGGCCGCGCACGCGGGCGGCTGGCCCGTAGCGCGCGGCGGCTCCCAGTCGATCTCCGACGCGCTCACCGCGTATCTCAAGGACCTCGGCGGCACCGTCCACACCGACTACGAGGTCAAGCGCCTCGACGACCTGCCGCCCGCACGCGCGTACGTCTTCGACACCTCGCCCGCCGCGCTCAGCCGGATCGCGGGCTTCGGGCGGTACTACGAGCGGTACCGGTACGGGCCGGGCGTCTTCAAGATCGACTACGCCCTGGACGGACCGGTGCCCTGGACGGCGAAGGAGGCCCGCCGCGCCGGGACGGTGCAGGTCGGGGCGAGCAGGGCCGAGATCGGCACCGCCCTGCGCGAGGCCTCGCGGGAAGGGCGGGCCCCCGACGCACCGTTCCTGATCACCGTGCAGCCGAGCGTCGTCGACCCCTCCCGGGCCCCGGACGGCAAGCAGGTCTTCTGGGCGTACGGTCATGTGCCGAACGGCTGGACCGGAGACCTCACGGACGCCATCGAGCGCCAGCTGGAGCGGTTCGCGCCGGGCTTCCGGGACCGCGTTCTTGCCCGCGCCACGGCGGGCCCGCCCGAGATGGCTGCCCGCAACGCGAACTACGTGGGCGGCGACATCGCCTGCGGCGCGGCCTCCGGACTGCAGCTGATGCTGCGGCCCAGGCTGTCCCTGTTCCCGTACAGCACACCGCATCCGGCCGTGTTCATCTGCTCCTCGGCCACCCCGCCGGGGCCGGGCGTGCACGGAATGTCGGGGCACAACGCCGCCAAGGCCGTATGGAGGAGGCTGCGCCAGGCATGAGTGCCACGACCGCCATCGAACTCGTCCAGGGCGACATCACCCGGCAGTCCGTCGACGCCATCGTGAACGCCGCGAACTCCTCACTGCTCGGCGGCGGAGGCGTAGACGGCGCCATCCACCGGCGTGGCGGCCCCGCCATCCTCGACGAGTGCCGCAAGCTCCGCGCCTCCCAGTACGGCAAGGGTCTGCGCACAGGTCGGGCGGTCGCTACGACCGCGGGCGAGCTGGACGCCCGCTGGGTGATCCACACGGTGGGTCCCGTCTACAGCCAGAGCGAGGACCGCTCCGGCCTGCTCGCCTCCTGCTACCGGGAGTCGCTGCGGATCGCGGACGAACTGGGAGCTCGCACGGTCGCGTTCCCCGCGATCTCCACCGGCATCTACGGGTGGCCGATCGACGACGGTGCGCGGATCGCGGTGGAGACGGTGCGGGCCACGGACACGGCGGTCGAGGAGGTCAGGTTCGTCCTCTTCGACGAGCGGGCCCACGCAGCGTTCGCCGGCCAACTTCGCTGACGGAACCATGGTTCGGTTCACCTGTCCGCCTGAGCCGCCGGACAGGCCCTAAATCCCGGATCGGCTGCCGCTGAAGTTCAGCGGCAGCATCCGCCGCGTCGCCCCGCGCCACGGAATCAGCAACTGCGGGCCCGCCGACGCCGGCAACACCGCCGCCCGTACCGCCCGTACCGCCCGTACCGTTCGGGTCGGCATCGTCGGCGCCCCGGGCCCCTCGCCACGACGCTGCTTCGCTCCGGACACATCCGCCGTCAGCGGCATGGGCTCGCCCGCCAACCCGGCCGCGGTTCTGTGACAACCGGTCCCGTGCGGTCACCGCGGGTGAGGAATCTTACGAACGTGACTCGTATTCCTAATACCCGTATTGTCATCAATGCTGTGGTATTTCCGGATAACGGATTAGCGGAAGCGGGAGCGAGGTGAAGCGTGATTCGGTCGGACGGGGAATCGATGTGGACGTGGCGTGCGACAGACGGCACCGTGCCCGCCAGTTCCCGTGAGCGGTTTCTGCAAGGTGAGCCGGTTGAGGGAGGCGTGCGAAAGTCGATCTTGAATTCATGGCAGCGCAGCAGGTCCCTGGGTCTCTCACCGGACCAGTCCGACCTTCCCTTCCGGGAGGACTTCGACCGGGACGGCCGGCTCGTCCGCGCGTCAGGTCCGGTGCTCGACCGGCTGCAGTCCAGGTTCGCGGGCAGCGAGATGAACATCTCCGTCGCGGATGCGACCGGGACGGTCCTTCTGCGCCGTTTCGGAGAGGCGTCCCTGGCCAGAAGCCTCCCGGCGATCCAGCGCGTCCCGGGATTCGTGTTCGCCGAGCAGTTCGCCGCCACCAACGGCATCGGTCTCGCACTGGCGGAGCGGCAACTCATCCGGGTCCACGGTGCCGAGCACTTCGCCGAACGCTCCCAGGGGAGCGCCTGCCGTGCGATTCCCGTCCGCGACCCGCTCAGCGGGCACATCGAAGGCGTCCTGTGCCTCGGCTATCCGCGCAGCGCCGAGGACCCGGCGCTCGTCACCGTGATACGCAAGGCGGCCGAAGCCATCGAGCGGCGACTGCTGGAGCAGAGTTCCGCACGTGAGCGCGCTCTGTTGGGGGCATACCTGGGCACCGGCGCCGATGCCGCCGTCGGCCTTCACCACGGCGTCGGAGTGGACGAACTGGCCCGTGAGCTGCGCCCCCGTGACCGGGCGATACTCCTGGAGAAGGCCACCGAACTGATCTCCCGCGCGCAGCGGGCCGCCGTCGACGTGTCCCTGCCCGACGGCCGGAGGGTGACGCTGGTGAGCCGTCCGATGACGAGTGCCTCCGGGGTGGAAGGCATCGCCATCGAGGTCCTCCTCCCCGGCGTCCTCCTCCCCGGCCCTCCACCGCGACAGGCCCTCCCCGCCCCGCGCCAGGTCGACGAACTGCTCGGCTCCCCCGCCGAGCCTGCCGTCGCGCCGTCCGAATACGTTCCCGGCGCCCCGGCGCCCGGGCATCCCTCCGCCGATCCGCTGTCCGGGCACCTTCCCGGCACCGCATCCGGCCAAGGCCCCACGGGCGACCAGGGCGTCATGACCGCCGGTGCTGCCGACTCGACGGACGATCACCCCGACTTCCAACCCCCCGCGAGAGGGCTTGTGCTGGTGGGGGAGCCACAAGTGGGGAAGTACGCCCTGGCGGCGCGACGCCGCCTGGAGTTGCTGTCCGAGGCCAGCGCCCGTATAGGCACCACTCTGGATGTGCGCCGCACCGCCCAGGAGCTCGCCGAGATGACGGTTCCGCGACTGGCCGACTTCGCCACGATCGACCTGCCCGAGGCCGTACTGCGCGGCGAGGAGTCCGCCGACCCCAGCGGTGACCTGCGCCGTACGGTGGTCCACGGCATCCGCGACGACGTTCCTTTCAGCCCGGTCGGCAAGCGGGTCGACTTCGGCCCGACCGCGCCCCAACTGCGTTGTCTGACCAGCGGGCAGGCAGTGCTGGAACCAGACTTGAAGACTGCCGCGGGCTGGCTCACCGAGGACCCCGAGCACACCGAGCAGCTGCTGACCCACGTCCACTCCCTCATCGCGGTCCCCCTGCTCGCCCGAGGCGTCGTCCTTGGCGTCGCCAGCTTCTACCGCTCACAGGACCCCGCCCCCTTCGGAGACGACGACCGCGCGCTGGCCCACGAACTCGCCACCCGTGCCGCGCTGTCCATGGACAACGCCCGGCGCTTCACACGCGAACGCACCATGGTCCTGGCCCTGCAGCGGAGCCTGCTCCCGCAGGGTCTACCTGATCAGGAAGCCGTCGAGGTCGCCCATCGCTACCTGCCCGCCGAATCCGATGTGGGCGGAGACTGGTACGACGTGATCCCTCTCTCCGGCACCCGTATAGGCCTCTTCGTCGGCGACGTCGTCGGCCACGGCCTGCACTCCGCCGCCACCATGGGCCGACTGCGCACCGCCGCACGCAGCTTCGCCGAACTCGACTTCCCCCCGGACGAAGTCCTCACCCACCTCGACAACGTCGTGGGGCGCCTGGACCGGGAGGATCCCGCCGCCGACGGCGTCGGCATCATCGGCGCGACCTGCCTGTACGCCATCTACGACCCGACCTCGCAGCAGTGCGTCATGGCCCGCGCCGGTCACCCTCCGCCCGCACTGGTCCGCCCCGACGGCACCGTGTCATTCCTCGACCTGCCTGCCGGGCCGCCTCTCGGCCTCGGTGGCCTGCCCTTCGAAACCGCCGAGATCCACATCCCCGAGCACAGTCAGCTGGTCCTCTACACCGACGGACTCATCGAGGACCGGCACCGTGACATCGACGTGTCCCTCGACCGCCTGCGCGGAGCCCTGGCCCACCCGGAGCGCACACCCGAGGAGACGTGTGAGGCGGTCCTGGACCTCGTGGCACCCTCCCGCCCCGACGACGACCTCGCACTGCTCGTCGCCCGCACCCACGCGCTGGACCCCCACCGGATCGCCGACTGGGACCTGCCCGCCGACCCGGCCCTCGTCAGCGACGTCCGCGCCGCCGCCGTCCGGCAGCTGGCCGACTGGGGACTCGACGAGGCCGCGTTCGTCACGGAACTACTGCTCAGCGAGCTGATCACCAACGCCATCCGCCACGGTGCCGGACCTGTCCGGGTACGGCTGCTGCACGGCCCCACGCTGATCTGCGAGGTCTACGACACCAGTAACACCGCCCCGCACCTGCGCCGGGCGGCCGCCACCGACGAGGGTGGCCGTGGCCTGTTCCTCGTCGCGCAGCTGGCACAGAGCTGGGGCACCCGCTACACCCCGGAGGGCAAGGTCATCTGGGCCGAATGCGGGCTCGACGGCGTCTGAGTGCCTGTGTGCGGCGCTCCGGCCGCACGACCACCGGACGCGACCGACACGACCACCGGACATACGGAGGAATGCCCTGTCGGCCGTCTGGCTCGGTTGGGGTCACAGATGGGGCCACAGAGGCCGTCAAATGTCTGAAATGCTGCTATTTGCCCCGCTAGTATCCCTGATGAAAGTCGGGAAGAACTTGCCAGGCCGACCCCCGGGAGATGTCCGTGCACGATGCTCCCGACACCTCTGAGAAGGCCATCCCGCCCTCCGGCGCGGAACCCCTGGTCCGCATCCGCGGGCTCGACAAGCGGTTCGGCGGGACCTTCGCGCTGGCCGGGGTCGACCTCGACGTCCACGCCGGCAGCGTCCTGGCCCTTCTCGGCCCCAACGGCGCCGGGAAGTCCACGCTCATCAAAGTGCTCGCCGGCGTCCACCACGCCGACGCGGGGCAGATCACCGTGGCCGGTCACCCGCTCGGGACCCAAGCCGCGTCCCGCAGCATGTCCTTCATCCACCAGGACCTCGGTCTCGTGGAGTGGATGACGGTCGCCGAGAACATCGCTTTGAGCACCGGGTATCCGCGCCGCACCGGACTGATCTCCTGGCGGCGGACCAGGGAGCGCTGCACCGACGCCCTGCGGATCGTCGCCGGACATCTCGACCCCGACGTGCCGATCGCCCGGCTCGCCCCCGCAGAGCGTTCGCTGGTCGCCATCGCCCGAGCCCTGGCGGGACGGGCGAAGCTCATCGTCCTCGACGAGCCGACCGCCCGTCTCCCCGCCGCGGACTGCGCCCGGCTCTTCCACGTACTGCACGCCCTGCGCGACCGGGGGCACGGCATCCTCTACGTCAGCCATCGCCTGGACGAGGTGTACGAGGTCGCCGACACCTTCGCCGTCCTGCGCGACGGTCACCTCGTCAGCCATGGCGCGCTGGCCGGACACAGCCCCGCCCGTCTGGTGCACGACATCGTCGGCGAGGAACTGACCTCCCCCAGACTCCGTCCGGGGGGACCCCCATCTCGCTTCGCTCGCCGCCCCGCCACGGCCCCCGCCGGCGCCCCGGTCGTACTGACCCTCGACGGCGTACGGACCGCAGGCGCGGGCCCCGTCAGCCTGGAACTCAAGGCCGGGGAAGTCCTGGGCCTGGTCGGCCTCTCGGGCGCCGGGCACATGGACCTCGGCCGGGCCCTCATCGGTTCCCGGCCCATCCTCGATGGTCGCGTACTCCTCGGCGGCGAGCAGTACAGCCCCCACAAGGTCGTTGACGCCGTCGGCCTCGGCGTCGGTTTCGTGACCGGCGACAGACAGCAGGAGGGATGCGCCACCGAGCTGACCGTACGGGAGAACCTCCTGGCCAACCCGCGCGCGGGAGGCCTGCCGGCGCTGCGCTGGATCAGGCCCCGCCGTGAACGCGCCGAGGCCACCACCCTGATCGAACGGTTCTCGGTGCGTCCCCGCGACAGCGAGGCCCCCATCGCCACCCTGTCCGGCGGAAACCAGCAGAAGGTCATGATCGGCCGGTGGCTGCGGGTGGGCCTGCGCCTGCTGGTCCTCGAGGAGCCGACGGCGAGCGTGGACATCGGCGCCAAGGCCGCGATCTACGGCCTGCTCGACGAGGCGCTGGCCGCCGGTCTCGCGGTGCTGCTCATCTCCACCGATTTCGAGGAGGTCGCGGGCGTGTGCCGACGTGCCCTGGTCTTCGTCCGCGGATCTGTGACGGCCGAGCTGAGCGGTCCGGATCTCACCGTCGCCGGGCTCACCCGGGCAGCTTCGGCCATGCCCCCCTCCGGAAGCGCGACGAACTCATGACCGCCTCGCCCTCTCCCTCCTCGCCCCCATCCCCACGGCACCGACCGGGCCCGCTGAGCCGACTGGAGAGGCAGGGCGGGCACCTCATCGGCACGTACGGCCTTCTGGCCCTCACCGCCCTGCTCTTCCTGGTCTTCTCCCTGACGCTGCCGCGTACCTTTCCCACTGCGGACACCATCGACTCGATCCTGTCCACCCAGTCGATCCCGGCCGTCCTCGCGCTCGCCGCCATGGTCCCCATCGTGACCGGCGCGTTCGACCTCTCCATCGGCTACGGCCTCGGCCTGGCGCACGTCATGGTGATGCAGCTCGTCGTCAACGACGGGTGGCCCTGGCCGCTCGCCTGCCTCGCGGTGATCATCGGAGGGGCGATGGTGGGCGTCCTCAACGGTGTCATCGTCGAGTTCGGCCGGATCGACTCCTTCATCGCCACGCTCGGGACCGGCAGCATGATGTACGCCGCGACCGGCTGGATCACCGACGGCGGCCGGATCGTCCCGGGCCCGCAGGGCCTCCCGGCCGCCTTCACCGACATCTACGACTCCACGTTCCTCGGCCTTCCGGTCCCCGCCTTCTACGTGCTCGCCATCGCGGTCGCCCTCTGGCTGGTGCTGGAGCGGCTGCCGCTCGGCCGGTACCTGTACGTCATCGGCTCCAACCGCCGCGCCGCCGACCTCGTCGGCATCCCGACCCGCAAGTACTCGGTCTACGCCTTCGCCGCATCAGGGCTGATCGTCGGCTTCGCCGGGGTGCTGCTCGCGGCCCAGCAGCAGATCGGCAATCCGAGCGTCGGCCTCGACTACCTGCTGCCCGCCTTCGCCGGTGCCCTCCTCGGCTCCACCGCGATCAAACCCGGCCGCCCCAACGCCATGGGCACCGTCGTCGCCGTCACCGTCCTCGCCGTCGGCCTCACCGGCATCGGCCAGATGGGCGCCGACTTCTGGACGATCCCGCTGTTCTACGGCGGCACCCTGCTCCTCGCCGTAGGCCTGGCCGGCTACTCCGCCCGCCGCCTGCGCACCGGCGCCGTCGCGGCCCGCGATTCACCCGTCGGGCCGCCTCCACCGCCGTACCCACCGAAGCAGGACGGTGGCGCAGCGGATACCGCTCCATGACCCACGCCACGGCACCACCTCCGTGACCCGGCCGCATCCTCCCGTTCATCCCTCCGCGAGGAGCTCCCATGCAGTGCAACCGCAAGGCCACCCCCGGCGTCTTCAGGGCTCGGCTCGTCTCCGCGGCCCTGTTGGCAGCGGCAACCGTCCTTGCGGGCTGCGAACGCGGCTCGTCGACAGGCGAGGGGGAGTCCGCGACGGGCCCGAGCGGCTGCCCCGCGGCCCACGCCAGGGCCCAGGCCGCCGTCAGGCAGGCAGAGAAGACCGACGCCCCCTGGGGCGGACCGGTCGGCGGCCCTTCGGCGGTGTCCGGCAGGACCATCGTCTACGTCGCCCAGACCATGACCAATCCCGGAGTCGCGGGCACCGCGAAGGGAGTGCGGGAAGCCGCGCGGGTCATCGGTTGGAACGTCCGGGTGATCGACGGCGGGGGCACCCCCGCCGGCATCCAGGCGGCAATGAGCGCGGCCGTGGCCCTCAAGCCCTCGGGCATCGTCATCGGCGGCTTCGACCCCGACTCGACCTCCCAGCAGGTCTCCCGGGCCAACGCGGCGCGCATCCCGCTCATCGGCTGGCACGCGGTCGCTTCGCCCGGCCCCAGCCAGCGGCCCAAGCTCTTCACCAACGTCACCACCCGGGTCGAGGACGTGGCCGGAATCAGCGCGCAGTGGGTCATCTCGCGTTCCAACGGCCGCGCCGGGGTGGTACTCATCACCGACGCCTCGATCCCCTTCGCCAGGAACAAGTCCGACCTGATCAGGAAGGAGCTGGCCACCTGCTCGGGTGTGAAGCTGCTGGCGCAGGAGAACATCCCGATCCCGGACGCCAGCAGCCGCACCCCCCGGGAGATCTCCTCCCTCCTCTCCCGCTTCCAGAGCGGTTGGACCTACTCCATCGCCATCAACGACCTGTACTTCGCCGACGCCGCCCCCGCCTTCCGGGCAGCCGGCAGGAAAGGCTCCGGCCCACCCTTCAACATCGGCGCCGGCGACGGCGACCCGTCCGCCTTCCAGCGCATCAACAGCGAGCAGTACCAGTCCGCCACCGTCCCCGAGCCGCTGTCCCTGCAGGGCTGGCAGATCGTCGACGAGTTCAACCGCGCCTTCACCGGCAGACCCGCCAGCGGATATGTAGCCCCCGTCCACCTCACCACGGCCGCCAACAGCGCCGGGGCCACGACCTGGGACCCGCCAGGTTTCCGGGAGGCGTACCGAAAGATCTGGGGCAAGTGACAGCGGCATCGGGGCACACCTCACTCCTCCGCCGACGGACCCGGGCAGCAGCGTCAGCCGAACCTGGCCGCGAGACGCCGATACAGGGCCGGTGTCGCGCCGTGCAGCCGGCCGGGCAGGCGGAGCCAGCCGGGTACGTACACCTCGTCGCGGTCGCGGGTGACGGCCTGCCAGACGGCCTCGGCGACTCGCTCGGCCGGTACCGGCCTTGGACGCGAGCGTGCGTAAGGAGCGCCGCGCCGTTCGAAGAACGGGGTGTCCACGACTCCGGGCACGACATGGCTGATCCCCACGCCCGTGCCGCGCAACTCGTAGCGCAGGGCCTCGGCGAAGGTACCGAGGGCTGCTTTGGCGGCGGAGTAGACGGCCTCGCCGCGTACCCCGAGGCTGCCCGCCACGGAGCCGATGAGCACCACCCGACCGCTACCTCGGCTGACCATGCCCGGCAGCAGGAGGCGTACCAGATGCAGGGGCGCCAGTACGTCTACGGAGAACACCTCGTCGATGGCCCGTGGCGGCATGGTGTCGAACGGCCCTGCCCAGCCGATGCCGGCCCCGGCCACCAGCAGATCCACCCGACCGACCGTGTCCATGACGTACTCGGCCAGCCGTCGGTCCGCCCCCGGCTCGGCCAGATCGGTCGGGAAAGCGGCGGCCGAGGTGTCATCGGCGCTCTGGTCGAGGTCCAGGGCGACCCGCTCGAGCCGCGCCCGGTCGCGTCCATTGAGTACGAGGTGCCAGTTGCCCTCCGCCGCCAGGCGCCGAGCGACGGCCGCGCCGATGCCCGAGGACGCGCCCGTCACCAGGGCCACGTTCGTCTTCGGCGCCGAAGCATCGGCGAGGTGCGGGTACGCGTCCGGGTCCGTCCCGGTCGAGGCGCCGACGGGCACGGTGGCTTCGGAGCCGGTGGGGGATGAGTCGTGGGGCACGGTAGTCGTCCTCTGCAACCGGTGAAGCCACATGTCGGTTGGTGACGGGGTACTCCGGGCCCAGTGTACGAAGAGACCGTCCCGTAGGCCCGGCCCGTGCACAGGCATTCGTACGCCCCGCCTCCCGCCGCGCCCACCTGCCCGTATCCCTTCCCTGATAGGGGCGCGGGGCGACGGGTACAACGAGTGTCATGGGCGAATCACTTTCCGGGCTTTCCGGATCTTCCGGACTTTCCGCCGTCGAGGCCTACGGGCTCCCGGGCACCGGCCGCGCACACCGTTCCGTCCCCTCCGTCGCGGTCCTCGTGGAACTGCTCAGGAACGGCTCGGCCGGCGGTCAGGTCAAGTGCTGGGAACACTTTGCCGAAGCCGCGGCCCGGCACGCCGGGCCCGGCCCCGGCATCGACCTGACCGTGTACGTCCTGGGCGAGCGGGAGGGCGTGGAGCCGCTGTCGCCGCGTGTACGGTTCGTCAGCCTGCGACCGGTGCTCAGCACGGCGGCCCTGATGCCCACGGTCGGCGGAGCCGACATCGTCGATCTCGCGCCGTTCCACCCCCGGCTGTCCCGGCTGCTGCCGCGCCACGACGTCTGGCACCTCACACACACCTTCGCCTTCGCCTCGACGGCGGCCCTTCTGGTGCGCAGCGCGGACCGGGCCATGACACCGGCACGACCGGGTGTGGTGGGTTCGCTGCACACTGATGTACCGGCCCTGGCGTCCGTGTACGTACGGCAGATGCTCGGCAGGACACCGGCCCTGGCCTGGATGGACGGCCGGTTCCCCGGTGGCGGCGCGCCGGAGGCGGTCGCCTGGCTCGCCCGGCGGCGACGCGACCGGCTGATCCGGATATGCGACCGGGTGCTGGTCGCCTCCCCGAACGACCGCGCCCAGATCACCGCGCTGACGGACCCCGGCCGGGTGTCGCAGCTGCGGCGCGGCATCGACCGCGAGCGGTTCCGGCCCGATCCCTGGGCCCGCGGCGCACTCGCCCGTACCCACGGCGTGCCGGTGGACCGGCCGCTCATCCTGTTCGTGGGCCGGGTGGACGACACCAAGCGCGCCCTGTTGCTCGCCGAGGCGGTGGACCGGATGCGGCGGCAGGGGCATGCCGTACATCTGCTGATGGTCGGCCGGGGCGCCGACAGGGGCCGGGTCGCGGAACTGCTCGGCCCCGATGCGACGCTGCTCGGGCCGCAGCCCCAGGAGTGGCTGGCCCGGGTGTACGCCGGATGCGATGTGTTCGCCTTCCCGTCCCGGACGGAGACGGTCGGCAACGTCGTCGCCGAGGCGATGGCCTGCCGCCTCCCCGTCGTACTGCCCGCGGACGCCCGCACCACGCAGTGGCTGGCCGGGCCGGGACGGGACGGCCTGGTCGTACGGCACGACGACGCCAAGGGCTGGGCACAGGTGCTGGCCGAGCTGGTGACCCGGCCGGAGCTGCGCCGCGTGGTGGGGGAGCGGGCACTCGCCACGGCCCGGCACCGGCACCCCACCTGGGCTCAGGTGTTCGCTGAGGATCTGCTGCCGGTCTGGCACGATGCACTCCGCTTGAAGGGCAGTCATGAACCCGCGGGCCCGGTGGGGGCTGGTCGCTCCCCCACGCTCGAATCGAGCTCGCGCGGGGGGACCCCCATCGCGGCGGAGCCGCACAGTGTCACGCCTCGCGCCCCTAAAGGGGCGCTATAGCGCACCGGACTTCGCCAAGAGGGCTGTGCTACGACCGGAAGTCCGTCGTGTGCTCGGCAGCCGCGCGCCCGCCGCCGGAACCGTCTGCAGCCGAGGTCTGGTGCATCTCGCGTGGGTGCAGCGCGGCGATCAGGGGCGAAGAGTTCAGCCGTACGATCCCGAAGACCGTCAGGCACACACCCAGGACCGTAAAAGCTGAGGTGGGCCAGCCGTGGTTCAGCGACTCCCCGAACAGCGTCGTGCCGGTCGCGATGGCCACGGCCGGTTCGGTCGCGTCGATCACCGTCATCGTGGCGGCCAGCGGCCCCGCCTGGAACGCGCTCTGGATCAGCAGCAGCCCGGTGAAACTGGCGATGACCAGCAGATACGTCTGCCATGCCGTGAACAGCGCGAGCAGGCCCCGCTCCATGTGCGCGACGGTGATGGTCAGCAGCACGGACTGGAAACCCATCACCGCTCCGCCGGCCAGGGCCACGAGGGACGCCCGCCACGTACCGCCGACGAACCGCCGTGCCACCAGCGCGCACAGCGTCACACCGCACACCGAGCCCAGCGTCATCAGCCAGGGTCCGAGATCCGCGCCCGTCGAGCTGCCGCCGTGCGGCCGTGCGGTGGACAGGGCGAGCGCCAGACCGGCCGCCACGGAGAGGGTGCCGGCCCACTCCCGGACGCCCAGCCGTTTGCGGCTGAGCCGCGCCGACAGCGGCACCGCGAAGATCAGCTCACAGACGATCAGCGGCTGCACCAGGCTGAGCGGTGCGTGAGCCAGAGCCAGGGCCTGGAATCCGTACGCGAGGAAGGCGAAGGCGATCCCGGACAGCCACAGCGGTCGCCGGACCAGATGGCTGAGCAGGGTCCAGGACAGTGCCTCCTCGGCGGGCCGGGCGCTGGCCGCCCGCTGCTGGAGTACTCCCGCCAGGGCGAAGCAGGCGCCCGCGGCGAGTGAGGCGAGGACGGCGACCGGCATGCCGGGCCCTGTTCCGGGACTCGCGGCCGGTCAGTGCTGCGGCCCGGGCGGCTTGGCGTGGGCGGCCGGCCTCGTGTGGACGTACAGCTCGCGGCGGTCGCCGAGGTCGGTGTGCGGGGGCAGCGGCAGTTCGTAGCGGACCGGGCGGGCGTGGTCGGCGAGCTGGCGCCGCGGGTTGTAGACCCGGTTGAACTTCCACAGCATGCGGGCGAAGTTCGTCTGGCCGTGGGCGAGGTTGCGGCCGAGGACGCGCGCCGCGCCGAAGGCGGTGCGCAGACCGAGGTGCTTCTGGTGCAGTACGGCCTGGGTGCTGACCAGCTCCCGGTAGAAGACCTCGAGCGGCAGTGCCGTGGGCACGACGGCGTGCTGGATGTCGAAGAGCCGGTAGTCGCGGGTGGTCAGCCGGCGCGACTCGGTGTGCCAGATCTCCGTACCCGGATAGGGCGTCATCACGGTGAGGTGGACGATCTCCGGTACGGACAGCGCGAACTCGCGGACGATCCGGAAGCGTTCCTCGTCCCAGGCCGGGTCCACGATCAGGTTGATGGCGGCCTTGATGCCGAGCTTGCGGGCCGTCTCCAGGGCGCGGAAGTTCTCGTCGGGACTGATCCGTTTGCGGTACAGCTCGAGGCCCTCCTCGTCGAGCGCCTCCATGCCGAGGAACATGTAGCGCAGCCCCAGCCGGGCCCAGCGCTCGAAGACCTCCGTGTGGCGCAGCAGTACGTCGCTACGGGTCTCCAGGTAGTAGCGCTTACGGATTCCCCGGCGTTCCACCTGTGCGGCGATGGCATCGCCGTGCTCGGGGCGGATGAACGCGACGTCGTCGACGATGAACACGTTCGGCTCCTGGATGGAGGCGAGCTCGTCGGCCGCCGCTTCCGGGGACGCCTTGCGATAGCTGCGGCCGTAGAAGGTCCACGCCGAGCAGAACGAGCAGTCCCAGGGGCAGCCGCGGGTGAACTCGATGGAGGCGCACGGGTCGAGTTCACCGATGAAGTACCGGCGGCGGTGCCGCATCAGGTCGCGGGCCGGGCGGGGTGTGTCGATGCCGTGCAGCAGCCGCGGGGCGGGCCCGTGGCCGTCCGCGGTGACCACGCCCGGGACGCCGTCCACACCGCCGTCACGGACCGCTTCGAGCAGCGGGGCCACGGCCGGTTCGCCCTCCCCGCGGACCACCGCGTCGACGGCTCCCTCCGCCTGGGCGAGCACATCCTCGGCGACGAAGGAGACGCTGTGGCCGCCGAAGAAGACGAAACAGCCGGGTACGGCACGTTTCGCCTGCTGGGCGGTCTCGATGGCCTCCGGAATGTTGGCGAGGTAGTTCAGCGAGATGCCGAGCGCTTCCGGCCGGAAGGACGCCAGTTCCGAGCGCAGATCCGCGTGGCCGAGCACCTGGAGGTCCACCACGCGTACCTGATGACCTGCGTCGCGGGCGGCACCGGCCACTCGTTCAAGGCCGAGTGGTTCCAGTTTCAGGAAGATCTCCGAGTACAGCAGGGCGCTGGGGTGGACGAGCAGTAGGCGCATGGGTCACCTCGGGGGGAGACGGCTGCCGCTGTTCAAACAATGCCAGCGCCTCCGGCTTTCGGCTCCTTGGGCGGGTTCGTCGTGGTTTTAGGGGCGCGGGGCTGTATCGATTTGCGGCTCCGCCGCGATGGGGGTCCCCCCGCTCGAGCGCAGCCGAGAGTGGGGGAGCGACAAGCCACGACGAACCCGCACTCGCAAACGCACCGCAATCCACCACCCCCGTAGGCGCCCCCTCAACAGCCGGAGGCAGGCCGTACCAGACCTGACTGGTAAGCGATGACGACCAGTTGGGCCCGGTCACGGGCATCCAGCTTCGTCATGGCGCGCTGCACGTGGGTGCGGATGGTCAGCGGGCTGAGGAAGAGCACGTCGGCGATCTCCGCGTTCGACTTGCCCTCGGCGGCCAGGGCCATCACCTCGCGTTCGCGGGCGGTCAGCGCGGCGAGGCGTTCGGGCGGAGCCAGGTGAGGGCCGGCCTCCGGGGTGGTGAGGAAGCGCGTGATGAGGGTGCGCGTCGCCCCGGGCGAGAGGAGGGACTCGCCGGCGGCCACCGTGCGGATGCCGTCGAGCAGCGCGTCCGCGGTGACGTCCTTGCCGAGGAAACCGCTCGCGCCGGCGCGCAAGGCCTGGGCGACGTACTGGTCGGTCTCGAAGGTGGTGAGGATGAGCACGCGCGTCGCGGACAGGTCCGTATCGGCACAGAGCGCGGCCGTCGCGGCCAGACCGTCCATGCCGGGCATACGGATGTCCATGAGGACGACGTCTGGATGGTGGACGCGAGTGAGGTCGAGCGCTTCGCTGCCGTCGGTGGCCTCGCCGACCACCTCCATGTCCTCGCAGGAGTCGATCAGGATCCTGAAGGTCGCTCGCAGCAGGGCCTGGTCGTCGGCGAGCAGTACGCGGATGGTCATGCGGTCCGTTCCTTCGGTGCTGTGTCCTCGGCGGCCTGGGGGTACAGGGGCAGCGTGGTGGTGACCTCGAAACCGCCCTGGGGGCGATGCCCGGCCCTGAGGTCGCCGCCGACGGACTGAGCGCGCTCCCGCATGCCGACGAGGCCGAAGCCGCGCCCCGCGGCCGGGGCGGCGGGGGCCGTGGCCGTTCCGTTGTCGGTGACGGTGAGGGTCAACCGGTCCCGGACGTAAGCGAGTTGTACGTACGCCGCTTTCGCGGAGGCGTGTTTGGCGACGTTGGTGAGGGCCTCCTGCACGATGCGGAAGGCCGTCAGGTCCACTCCCGGGGAGAGCGGCTGCGGTGTGCCCTCGGTGGTGACGGTGACCTTGATGCCGGCGGTCTGGCAGGCGGCGGTCAGTTCCGGGAGCCGGGCGAGTCCGGGGGCCGGTTCCAGCGAGGCGTCGGAGTCGTTGGCCTGGCGCAGCAGACCGACGGTCGCCTTGAGTTCACGCAGCGCCGAGGACGTCGTACCGGCGAGGTCGTCGAGGATCTTCTGGACCTGGTCGGGATGGCTGCGCGCGAGGTGAGCGGCGGTGCCGGCCTGGGCGTTGGCCAGCGCCATGTGGTGGGCGACGACGTCGTGCAGCTCACGCGCGATGCGCATGCGTTCCTCGGCGACTCTCAGGCGTGCCTCCTCCTCACGGCTGCGTTCGGCGTGGTCGGCACGGGCCTGCACGGCGTCCAGGTAGGCGCGGCGGATCCGGGCCCCGCTGCCGGCCGCCACCGGCAGCAGCACCCAGATGGTGGGGGCGAGCGTCTGCAGGACCAGCGGCATGTCGGCGCGGTTGGCGACCACCACTGTGATCTGCAGTAGTGCGATGGCGACGAAAAGGTAGGTGCGTGTGGTCCTGCGGTCGGTGAGGGCGGCCAGCCAGTAGAGCGCCGCCATCACCGGTGCCATCAAGAGGGGGTTGAGCATGTAGCCAAGACCGCCGGCCATCGTGACACAGACCATGGCGACGACGACGGCGGTGCGGGGGTGAGAGCGATGCCACAGCAGGACGACACAGGCCACGACCGCGAGCAGCGCGACGGGCGTCAGCTCGTCCGGCTGGTCGTGCTCCGGAAGGCTGAGCGTGCCGCCGAGGACGGTGAAGCAGAACAGCGCGGTGGATGCCACCAGGTCGGCGGCACGCGGATGGCGCTCGATGTACCGCTCCAGGTCCAAGTCGATGCTCATCGGATCTCCGGTCAGAGGGTTGGGGACCATCGTGGACGACGTCGGGTCGGAGCGGCCAGCGAGGGCCGCCCGCGTCCACTGCGGGCGGCCCTCGGGGCGGGTCCTGGGGGAGGACCCGGGCGCGGGCCTGGGGGGATCAGACGCGCGCCGCTTCGCGGTCGGCCGGTTCGTCCGGGACCGCAGTGAGGGTGGCGGGGCGGCGGGTGAGGGCCTCCCCTTCCACGTCGATATTGGGCAGCAGCCGGTTCAGCCGGCGGGGCAGGTACCAGGCCTTGTCGCCGAGGAGGGCGAGTACGGCGGGGACGAAGGCCATGCGGACGACGAAGGCGTCGAACAGTACGGCGATGGCCAGCCCGAAGCCGATCATCTTGATCATCGATTCGCCGGCCCCGATGAAGCCGGAGAACACCGCCATCATGATCAGCGCGGCGGCCACGACCACACGGGCGCTGTAGCGGAATCCGGAGACGACCGCCTGCGCGGGCCGGTCCCCGTGGACGTACGCCTCGCGCATCCGCGAGACCAGGAAGACCTCGTAGTCCATGGCGAGACCGAAGACGATGCCCACCAGGAAGATCGGCATCAGGCTCATGATCGGACCGGTCTCGGTGACACCGAGGAGCTCGGCACCCCAGCCCCACTGGAAGACCGCGACGACCGCGCCGAGGGCCGCGAGGACCGACAACAGGAAGCCCAGGGCCGCCTTGAGAGGCACCAGGAGGGACCGGAAGACCACCAGCAGCAGCACGATGGCCAGGCCCACGACGACCACGAGGTAGGGGATCAGCGCGTCCTGCACCTTCTGGGCGATGTCGATGTTCACCGCGGTGGTGCCGGTGACCTGGAAGGATGCCCCGTCCGTCGCGGCCTCGATGCCGGGACGCCCGTCGCGCAGCGACTGGACGAGGTCCTTGGTCGCCTTGTCGCTGGGCCCGGTGCTCGGGACGGCGGAGAACACCGCGGTGTCGCCCGCGGGGTTGAACTGGGCCGGTGAGACGGACACGACCCCCTTGGCGGCACCGACCTCCTCGGAGATCGTCGTCACCGAGGCCTTGGGGTCATCGGCCCCCTTGGCGTCCACGACGAAGGTCAGCGGCCCGTTGAAGCCGGGGCCGAAGCCGTCGGCGAGGGCGTCATACGCGCGGCGCTCGGTGGTCGACGTGGCCTTGACCTCGGCTCCGGGCATACCCAGCTGCAGCCCCGTCACCGGTATCGCGACCACACCAAGGCCCACAACACTCAGGAGCAGCACCGTGACGGGACGGCGCAGGACGAACCGGGCCCAGCGGCTGCCTCCGTTGTGCTCGCCGCCCTCCTTGACCGTTCCGCTCTTGCGGGAGGCACGCGCGAGCACGGCGTTCGGCCAGAAGCCGAGCAGTGCGGGGACGATGGTCAGCGAGATGAGTACGGCGATGACGACCGCGCCCGCCGCGGCCAGGCCCATCTTGGTGAGCATCGGGATACCGACCACGGACAGCCCGGCCAGCGCGATCACGACGGTGAGCCCCGCGAAGACGACCGCCGAACCCGCGGTGCCGGTGGCAAGACCCGCCGCCTCCTGCGGCGCATGCCCCTTGGCGCGCTCCTCGCGATAGCGGGAGACGACGAACATGGCGTAGTCGATGCCGACCGCGAGCCCCAGCATCATGGCCAGCGTGCCGGTCGTCCCGGACAGACCGAAGGTGCTGGCCAGGGCCGTGATCGCGGCCATGCTGACCCCGACACCGAGCACCGCCGTCAGCAGCGGAAGCCCGGCGGCGGCCATCGAGCCGAAGGTCAGTACCAGCACGAGGGCCGCGATGGCGATGCCGATCGCCTCGCCCGCCCCGCCCGCCGCCGGTTGACCGGCCAGTGCGTCGCCGCCGACCTCGACGGTCAGGCCCGCATCCCGGACCTCGTCGATGGCATCCTCGATGGACTTCTTGTCGGCGTCACCGAGCTTGTCGGCGATCACCTTGAAGTTGACGGTCGCGTACGCCGTCGAGGCGTCCTTGCTGACCGCCCGCGCCTCGAAAGGGTCCACCGCGCTCGCGACCTCTCGGCCGGCGGACGCCTCGTCCACGAACTCCTCGATCGCGGACCGGTTCCCGGCCGCGGTGACCTTCTGCCCGTCCGGGGCGACGAAGACGACCCGGGCCGTCGCACCATCGGCGGTGGAGCCGGGGAAGCGCTCCTCCATCAGGTCGAACGCCTTCTGGGACTCGATGCCGGGCATCGACATCCCCTCGTCGGGAGCGGCGGGCGCCTTGGCCGCACCGAGGCCGAGGGCGCCCAGGACCGCCACCCACATCAGGGCGACGTACCAGCGTCGCCGGAAGGCCGTACGGCCCAGTCGATAGAGGAAGGTAGCCATGGGGCAGGGGGTCTCCACATCTGGTCTCGGGTACCTGCCAAGGCTCCTGGGACACGACCCTTCCTGTCGTCGTGCGCCTGCCGACAATGCCGCGTACTGAGAACGCAGTACGCGGCCACCTGCTCGTAGTCCTGGATGAGGAGGAGGCGAGGAGACGGTCGCCATGACGCAGGCGCCGCGCACGCGTCGTGGGAGGCGACAGCCCTAGGTAGATGTCGGATTCTCGCCAGCCACCGCCATGACCATGGCCGATGCTGGAGAGCATGCAGAACGGGACGTACAACGGGACCAACGGGACGTACAACGGGACGCAGCACGCCATGCACACCGACACCGAGCGCTGTGTGCGCGCCGTCCAGTCGAAGGACGCCCGCTTCGACGGCTGGTTCTACACAGCGGTGCGGACGACCCGGATCTACTGCCGGCCCAGCTGCCCGGTCGTGCCGCCGAAGCCGGAGAACATGACGTTCTACCCGAGCGCGGCAGCCTGCCAGCAGGCCGGGTACCGGGCCTGCAAACGGTGCCGCCCCGACACCAGCCCCGGCTCGCCCGAATGGAACCAGCGCGCCGACCTGGTCGCCCGCACGATGCGGCTGATCGGCGACGGAGTCGTGGACCGCGAGGGCGTCCCCGGCCTCGCTACGCGGCTCGGCTACAGCACCCGCCAGATCGAACGCCAGCTCCTCGCCGAACTGGGCGCAGGACCGCTCGCCCTGGCCCGCGCCCAACGCGCCCAGACCGCCCGCCTCCTCATCGAGACGACCCCGGTCCCGATGGCCGACATAGCTTTCGCGGCGGGCTTCTCCTCCATCCGCACCTTCAACGACACGGTCCGCGAGGTCTTCGCCCTCTCACCCAGCGAACTGCGCACCAGGGCGCCGAAGAAGGGAGCCGACTCACCTTGTACGCCAGGGGTGTTGACGCTACGCCTCCCCTTCCGGGCCCCGCTCAACCCCGACAATCTCTTCGGCCATCTCGTCGCCACCGCCGTACCCGGCGTCGAGGAATGGCGCGACGGCGCGTACCGCCGCACCCTGCGCCTGCCGTACGGCCACGGCGTCGTCGCGCTCACCCCGAAGTCCGACCACATCGGCTGCCGGCTCAGCCTCAGCGACCTGCGCGACCTGACCGTCGCCATCAGTCGCTGCCGCCGCATGCTCGACCTCGACGCCGACCCGGTCGCGGTCGACGACCAGTTGCGTACGGATCCCCTGCTCGCCCCGCTCGTCGACAAGGCGCCGGGCCGCCGGGTGCCGCGTACCGTCGACGAGGCCGAGTTCGCGATCCGTGCGGTGCTCGGTCAGCAGGTGTCCACGGCCGCCGCCCGCACACACGCCGCACGCCTGGTCACGGCACACGGCGAGGCGGTCGACGACCCCGAAGGCGGCCTCACCCATCTCTTCCCCTCCGCCGAGGCGCTGGCCGCGCTCGATCCCGCCTCACTCGCGATGCCCGCCACCCGCCGCACCACCTTCACCACGCTCGTACGCCAACTCGCCGACGGATCCCTCCACTTGGGCGTCGAGAGCGACTGGGCGGAAACCCGTGCCCGGCTGCTCGAACTGCCCGGCTTCGGGCCGTGGACCGTCGACGTCATCGCGATGCGCGCCCTCGGCGACCCCGACGCCTTCCTGCCCACCGACCTCGGAGTCCGGTACGCCGCCCGGGAGTTGGGCCTGCCCTCCACACCCGCCGCGCTCACGGCCCGCGCCGCGGCCTGGCGGCCCTGGCGGGCGTACGCAGTCCAGTACCTCTGGGCGACCGGCGACCACCCGATCAACTTCCTTCCCGTATAAGCCAGTACAGGCCCGTACCGACTACTCAGATTCGTCAAAGGACTTTCCGTGAAACAGCACACCGTGATCGACAGCCCCTACGGCCCCCTCACCCTCGTCGCCACCGACGGCGTCCTGTCCGGCCTCTACATGACCGACCAGCGCCACCGCCCACCGGAGGAGACCTTCGGCACACCCGACGACACGCCCTTCGGCGAGACGATCGACCAGCTGAAGGCCTATTTCGCAGGCGAGTTGAAGGAGTTCGACCTGCCCCTGCGCCTCGACGGCACACCGTTCCAGCGCACGGTCTGGGACCAACTCCGCCGCATCCCCTACGGCGAGACCCGCTCATACGGCGAACTCGCCGACGCCCTCGGCAACCCCAAGGCCTCCCGCGCGGTGGGCCTCGCCAACGGCAGGAACCCGGTCGGCATCATCGTCCCCTGCCACCGCGTCGTGGGCGCGAACGGAAGCCTCACGGGCTACGGCGGCGGCCTGGACCGCAAGAAGCGACTGCTGGACTTCGAACGGGGTGCGGGCCTCTTCTAGTTCTCCCGGAGTCGCTGCAGCAGCTCGGGCAGCGCCGTCCCGATCGGCTCCCGTACCACCTCGTCGGCCTGGTCGTCGTACGGTGTCGGCTCGGCGTTGACGATGACCAGTCGCGCCCCGTGGTCGGCGGCGAGCCCGGCGAGCCCGGCGGCGGGCTGTACCTGGAGGCTGGTGCCGACGGCGATGAACACCTGGCAGGCCTTGGTGATGGCGATCGCCTCGCCGAGGACCGTGGGGTCGAGCCGCTCGCCGAACATCACCGTCGCCGACTTCAGGATCCCGCCGCACTCCAGGCACGGCGGGTCCTCCTCGCCCGCCGCGACCCGGGCAAGGGCGTCCTCCATCGGGGTCGTCGCCTGACAGCCCGTACACA
Organism: Streptomyces yerevanensis; assembly: GCF_000716805.1. Classification (NCBI taxonomy): domain Bacteria; kingdom Bacillati; phylum Actinomycetota; class Actinomycetes; order Kitasatosporales; family Streptomycetaceae; genus Streptomyces; species Streptomyces yerevanensis. The sequence goes on from NZ_JNWJ01000010.1 coordinate 39,202, forward strand.
CCACGGTCCGTGCGGTGCCGTGCAGTTCGAGCACCTTGCGAGCCGGCATCCCGGCCAGCTGATGCAGCCCGTCCACGTTCTGCGTGATCACCCGCACCGGCACCCCGGCCCGCTCCAGCTCGGCCACCGCCCGGTGCGCGGCGTTCGGCTCGGCCAGCAGGGTCCGGTTCTTCCGCCGCATCTGCCACGACCGCCGCCGGATCTCCGGATCACCCATGTAGTACTCGTACGTCACGAGCTTCTGGGCCTCCGGATCCCGCTGCCACAGCCCGTTGGGGCCGCGGTAGTCGGGGATGCCGGAGTCGGTGCTGATACCGGCCCCGCTGAGAATCGCGACGAGAGGCTTGTTCATGAGCCGAGGGTAAGGACCCCCGCCCGATCCGAGCCAACGGATATCGCGTCCGTCAGGGAGTCGACACCCCGTACGTCCGGTCGTAATGGTGGGCCACCAGGTGCCCGGCGCCGTCGGTGGCGAGCTGCCAGTCGTGGACACCGGTCTCCAGGCCGTCGGTGAAGTTCCACAGGAGCTTGCCCCGAGCGGCGTCGATCGCGTAGAAGCCGTTGCCGTTCTGGAAGGCCGGGACGTAGATCTCACGGGGGCCGACGACGATCGGGTGGTCGGTGTTGAGGCGTGGGGTCGGGCAGAACCAGCGCTTGTTGCCGTTCGCCGCGTTGAAGGCGTACACGCCGGAGGGGTTCGTGCCGGTGGCGTAGACCGTGTTGCCGGCGGCGCCGAGGGAGGCGAACTGGCCACGTTCGGCGCGCACATTCCAGCGGGTTCGCCCGGTGGCGAGGTGGAGCGCCATGAGTTCCCGGCCGACGGCGAAGACCGTTCGGTCCAGCACCGCCAGAGCCGGCCGGAGGTCGTAGCCGACGGGATGCCTCCACCGAACACCGCTGCCGTCGGTGGTGCTCCGGGCCGTCACATTGCGAAATCCGTCGGCGTAGATGAAGTTGCCGGGGAAGACGACCGGTTCCAGCGGGATCCCCACGTCCTCGGGGCTGATGGGCGTGATGTCGGCCCGGCCGGCCTCGATGTCGATGCCGAAGACCGTGTTCGTTGACGTCGCGACACCCTGCTCATCGGACTGGCGCTCGAATCGGAGACCGAAGACGGTGACGACACGGTCGCTGGTCTTGCCGAACAGCGTGTCGAACCGGAAATCCGCTCCGAAGTCGTACGTGAAACGCTCCGTGCCCTTGTCCGGATCGACACCGATCACCGTCGCGCCCTCGCCCAGCGCGACCGCGGCGTCGCTGGCGAAAACGACCGGGGTGGGCGACTGGCTGATGCCCCGGTAGACCCACTTGGGCCGTGTTCCGTCCTTGAGGTCGAGGGCGACCAGGTTGCCGGGGCGGGTCTTCACCAGCGCCGTCCCGCCCTTGAACACGGCCGGTGCCTGAAGCAGCGGATCACTGCGGTACGTCCAGAGCGGCCGCGGAGCCGGGCCGAGCGGTTCCACGGACTGTTTGTCCGCCTTGTCTTCCCGGGTGATCAGCAGAGCGGTGCTGACGACGGCGGCGGTGGTGCCCGCCGACGCGGCGAGAATCGCGCGCCGGGAGAGGCCACGTCGTGAAGGGGCCTGGCGATGAACGGGGGAGGCGGAGGGTTCCGGTCCGCGGGGCCCGGGGATGGCGGGCACCTCGGACACGTGGCCGGAGTCGTAGGAGTGGTCTGCCGGCGGCGTCGCCGGGGCGGAGGACGCCCCGTACCGGCCGTACGCGCGCGGAGCCGGGCCGCCCCGGACGGCGGAGACCGGGACCCGGTCGCGTGATCGGGTGCGCGACGGGGTGTCGAGAGCTCTCAAGGCCGCCGTACGGCGGGCGATCGACGACGCCACCGGCGCGGGCAGCCAGCCGTGCTCCAGCGTCTGCTCCACTCCGCCGGGCGCACAGGCCGCGTACAGCCGGTCCGCACTGATCCGAAGATGCGGATCCTTGGGGAGGCACAGGCTGATGATCTCGTCCAACGGCTTGGGTACGCCCGTCAGGTCGGGCGCGTCGTGCACCACCTGGTAGAGAAGGGTGGCCGCCGCGGAGCCGATGAACGGGGCGTGACCGGAAGCGGCGTACGTGAGCACCGAACCGAGGGAGAAGACGTCCCCGGCCGGCCCGGTCGGAGCACCGGTGGCCTGCTCGGGACACATGTACTCGAGGGACCCGAAAATGGTTCCGGCGTTGGTGAGGTCATAGCCGTCGTTCGCCCGGACGATGCCGAAGTCGATGACGCGCGGACCGTCGGCGGCGAGCAGCACATTGGACGGTTTGAGGTCGCGGTGCACCAGTCCCGCGGAGTGCACGTCGAGCAGCGCCTGAGCGGCGCAGGCTCCCAGCACCAGCACCGACGGCACCGGCAACGGTCCGTGCTCGGCGACTGCCTCTTCCAGGGTCGGGCCGGGTATGTAGGGGGTGGCCAGCCAGGGCGTCGCGGCCTCCGGATCGGCGTCCACCAAAGGCACCGTGTATCTGCCGCCAACCGCTTGCGCCGCCGCCACCTCCCGGCGGAAGCGGATACGGAAGGTCCGGTCCGCGAGCTTCTCGGGGCGGATGACCTTGACCGCGACCGCGCGTCCGTGCGAGGAGGCGGCCAGATAGACCTGGCCCATGCCCCCTGCGCCGAGCCGCGCCAGGAGGCGGTAGGGACCTAGCTCCTCGGGATCCTCTGGGCCCAGTGGTTCCATGACCTCAGCTGCCTGTTCTCGGGGCATGCGCAGGGGTGCCCCAGCTCTGGGACGAGGTGCGCGGAGCAGGATCGCCCGTGCGCACTTGAAAGTTAGAATAGGGGCTGGAGTGACAACTGGGGACCATTTTCAGGTAGTTGGTTGGCCGAAACGGTTCGTATACGTCGGTCAGACCATCCGGTGACCGTTCTCCAGCTCGGCCGTCCCCGAGCCCTCGGCGAGGGTGTCGAGTGCGGCCAGTACTCGCCGCCCCAGGGCACCCGGAAGGTATTCGCCGAGTTCCTCGCGCGATACGAGACGCCAGGACAGCAGCTCCTCCTCCTGGAGGCGGATCGCCTTGAACTGGTCCTCGCGCAGAACACCACCGTCGTACAGATACGCCACGATCGGCGGGCGCTCGGCACCCGGTACCCAGTCCACCGCGAGCAGCCGGCCGACCTCCAGGTCCAGGCCGATCTCCTCCACGGTCTCCCGGCGGGCACCCTGCCGCGGAGTCTCGCCCGCGTCGGACTCGACGGTCCCGCCGGGCAGCGCCCACCCCTCGCGGTAGTTGGGCTCGACGAGCAGCACGCGGCCCTCGGCGTCGCGGAGGAGCAGGGCGGCGCCGGCGAGGACCCGGGGGAGACCGGCGATGTACGTGGCGTAGTCAGGAGTGGTCATTGGGGAAGCGTAACGAGGGCACGCCGCGAGGCTGAGCCGCGAATCGTCACGGCTCCGTTTTCGCCAACCGCACCGTCCGCCGGGCCAGTTCGCTGATCCGTACGCCGTCGAAGCCGAACACCGCGCTGCGGACCGTGTCCTCCAGGGGGTCCTTCCACTGGGGCGGGATCGCGGTGGCGCCGCCCAGCACGCCGGCGACCGAGCCCGCGGTGGCGCCGTTCGAGTCCGTGTCGAGGCCGCCTCGTACGGTCAGGGAGATGGTGCGGGTGAAGTCCCCGTCGCCGTACAGGAGTCCGGCCGTCAGGACCGCGGCGTTCGGGATGGTGTGGATCCAGCCGAGGCCGGACGTCTCCTCGGCGAGGGTGCTGAGCGTGTCCTCCCAGGACAGCCGGGACTCGTGGAGCGAGAGCACGCGGCGTACGGTGCGGGACAGGCGGCTGCTCGCCGGGATCACGGTCAGCGCGGTCTCCAGGGCGGACCGTACGGTCGGTGCGGTGAACGCGGCGGCCACCAGCGCCGCCGCCCACATCGCCCCGTACACGCCGTTGCCGGTGTGCGACAGGACGGCGTCGCGACGCGCGAGGGAGGCCGCGCGGCGCGGTTCGCCCGGGCTGGTCCAGCCGTAGATGTCGGCGCGGATGAGGGCGCCGATCCACTCCTGGTAGGGGTTGTCGTACGTCGCGGTCAGCGGCGGTTTCAGACCGTCCGCGAGGTTCCGGTACGCGGCGCGCTCCGCCGTGAACGTCTGCAGATACGGCAGCCGCAGCAGCCACAGCTCGCCGACCTGCTCCGTACTGAAGCCGAAGCCGTACGTCTCCAGAAGATCCAGGCCGAGGATCGCGTAGTCCACGTCGTCGTCCCGGCAACTGCCGTGGATCCGGCCGCGTACGCACTCACGCCACTCGGGGCGCAGCTCCAGCTCGACGCCCGGCTCGACGGGCTCGGGCAGATAGTCGGTGAGCGGCAGGGCGTCGGCCTGCCGCAGATAGCGGTCGATGCGGTCCCGCGTCCAGTGGTCGCCCCGCTCGACCGGTTTGCCGAGCATGTTGCCCGCGATCCGGCCCAGCCAGCCCCCGAGAACGCGGTCCGCGACGTCAACACCGACAAGGGTCATACGTCCGGTCTACCGAATTCCTGTCCGTCCTGCCTGGTTTATGGCCATTCCCGCCCCGTGCCACATGAGAGTCTCGTCGGGTTTTATTCGTATTGCGGGTTTGGAGTTCCATGCGTTCCGTGCGTTCCGTCCAGTCCATGCGTCAGTCCCTGCGTCCCACTCGTTCCGCGGGGCCGAAGAGCCGTACGACCGTCCTGGCGGTCGCCGCCGCTGTCGCCGCCCTGTCCGCCGCCGCGGCGGCCCCCGCCCATGCCGCGCCCGGCGATCCGCTGGTCACGACCGGGGACGTCGGCAACGTCCGGATGGGCGACACCGACACCTTCGAGGACGTGCTGGAGCACATCAGCATCCCGTTCGGCGGCAGCGGGACACTGACGCACCAGATGTACGACTCCCCGGGCGCCGCGACGGCTGAGTGACCGGCGTTCAGCGAGGCGCTGTCCAGGGTGCGGGATTCGGCCTGGGCAGCGCCCGCCCCAGCCGGTTAGGGTCACAGCGGCGCGACTGCCTTGACATGCGCAAGGCCCGGAGAGCAAGGGGAGTACAGGTGGCGGACGCTGCAGTGAACCGGACCCGGGGCCGTACCCAGCGGGTGCTCATCGCCGCGGACAAGTTCAAGGGCTCGCTCACGGCCGTGGAGGTCGCGCAACGGGTGACGGCCGGGCTGCACCGGGTCGCGCCACGCGTCGAGGTCGAGGCACTGCCGGTGGCCGACGGGGGCGACGGCACGGTCGACGCCGCGGTCGCGGCCGGGTTCGAGCGGCGTGAGGTACGGGTCGCCGGACCGCTCGGCGACGAGGTCACCGCCGCGTACGCGCTGCGCGGCGACACGGCGGTCGTGGAGATGGCCGAGGCCAGCGGCTTGCAGCGGCTGCCGCTCGGCGTCCTCGCTCCGCTCACCGCGTCCACGTACGGGTCCGGAGAGCTGCTGCGGGCCGCCCTGGACGCCGGGGCGCGGACGATCGTCTTCGGGGTGGGCGGCAGCGCCACCACGGACGGGGGCGCGGGGATGCTGGCCGCGCTCGGCGCCCGCTTCCTGGACGAGAACGGGGAGCCGCTGCCTCCCGGCGGCGGATCCCTCCGGGACCTCGCCACCGCCGATCTGTCCGGGCTCGATCCCCGTCTCGGCTCGGTCGACGTCGTTCTCGCGAGCGACGTGGACAATCCACTGACCGGGCCGAAGGGCGCGGCCGCGGTGTACGGCCCGCAGAAGGGGGCGTCTCCGGACGAGGTGGCGGCCCTGGATGCTTCCCTCGCGCATTACTCCGCGGTCCTGGAGAAGACGATCGGGGACAGGGCCGCGGAGTACGCCGTGGCGCCCGGTGCGGGGGCCGCAGGCGGTATCGGATACGGGGCTCTCGTCGGCCTCGGCGCGAGCTTCCGGCCCGGGATCGAGGTGATGCTCGACGTCCTCGGCTTCGCCACCGCCCTGGAACGGGCCACGCTCGTCATCACCGGTGAGGGTTCCCTCGACGAGCAGACCCTCCACGGCAAGGCTCCCGCCGGGGTCGCCGCCGTCGCTCGCGCCGCCGACAAGGAGGTCATCGCGGTCTGCGGCCGGCTCGCGCTTCCTCCGGAGGCCCTCGGTCGGGCGGGCATCCGCCGGGCGTACCCCCTGACGGACGTGGAGCCCGACGTGGCGCGTTGCATCGCCGAGGCGGGTCCGCTTCTGGAGGACGTGGGGGAGCGGATCGCACGGGACTTCCTGATCTGAGGCCTGGCGCCCAAGGAAACGGGTGTGGGCCCGAGCCGAAATCGGCTCGGGCCCACACCCGTGTGTCTGTCCCTTCCCTGCTCTCGGCTTCGCTCGAGCAGGGGCGGCGAGAGCGAAAAAGTTCACCGGCCCGACAACCGGTACGCGTCCAACGCCAACGTCATCTCGATCAGATCCCGAGGCCGCGCCAGCGACCTCGATGTCAGCTGTTCCAGGCGGCGCAGGCGGTTGAAGACCGTGTTGCGGTGGCAGTAGAGGCGCCCGGCGGCACGCCCGGCGGATCCCTCGCAGGACAGCCAGACGTCCAGCGTCTCCAACAGCACCGCCTGATCGCCCGGTTCGAGCTCGAGGAGGGTTCCGAACACGTCGGAGACGAGGCGCCCGGCCAACTCGGGCTGGCTCACCACGAGCGCCGTCGGCATCCGCTGATCGAGCCGGACGACCTCCGTCGCGTCCGGCGGACAGGTGCGGAAGGCCAGTTCGGCAAGGCGCCGGGCCCGGCCGAGTTCGGCGAGACCGGCCACGACGGGGCTGATCCCGCCCGGACCGGAGCAGCGGCCGCCGAGCGCCCGCTCGACCTCGTCGAGCCCCTGCCCGTCGGCGAGGGCTACCACCCCGACCTCGCAATCCGCCCGCATCCGCCAGACGAACCGGACTCCGTCACCCCGCACGGGCCGCAGAACCGACTCCCGCCGCTGTGAACGCAGCACCACCACGGCGTACGGCCCACGCTCCGGCAGATCCAGCCCGGCCGCCGCCCGTGCGGCGAGCCCCGGCGCCTCCTGCCCCTCCAGCAGCGCGTCGAGCAGTGCCTGAAGCTGCTCGTCCGTACGCCGCCGCAGCTCCATCTCCGTCGCCCGGTACGCCTCGGAGGCCACCGCCGCCTGCGCGTCCACCGCCGACCACATCATCGTCGCGGACCGCATCAGAGCCGCGAGCCGCTCGGGCTCCCGACCGGCCGCCCCCTCCATCAACGCGTCCCACACCAGATAGCCCGCGCTGCGGTACGCGTGCACAAGGAGCTCCAGCGGCAACCCCTGCTGGGCACGCCGGCGTCCCGCCTCCTCCGCGTACTCCAGGTCGCGGCGCGGCGAGTCCCGGGGCGCGGAGATCGTCTCGATGCCGATCCGCATCGCCTCCTCCGCCTCCCGCCACTGCTGGTCGTAGGGCAGGAACCGCTCGTAGAGGGGGGAGTACTCGGCGAGCTGCCGCATGTGCTCGTCCACGAGTTCCGGTACCCGTTCGAGCAGCGCCGTACAGGACTCGGCGAGCAGCTTCCAGTCATGCCCGGTACGCCTTCTGCGCGCTCCCATGGCCGGAGGATGCCACCGGAGTGCCGCCCCGCACAGGCCCCTGACACGCGGTGTTGTGCCCGCGCACAACGCGGGACCGTGCCCGCTGGTCACCCGCAGCGATTCGATCGCGCCCCGTGGACGGGCGCCCGCCCTGGTGCTGTGGTGAGCGCCACACCGAGCGACGACAGGGGGAATGGCATGGGCGGTTCCGGGCTGGTCGTACGGGACCTGTCGGTCGGATACGGCCCCGTACGCGCACTGCGTCAGGTGTCCCTGGAGGTGCCGGAGGGAGCCGTGGTCACCGTGCTCGGCGGCAACGGCGCGGGCAAGTCGACGCTGCTGCGGGCCGTGTGCCGCACCCTGTCCTTCCACGGCGGCGCCGTCACCGGAGGCACCGTGAGCCTCGGCGGCCGACGGCTCGACAGGCTGTCGCCGGACCGCGTGGTCGCGGCCGGGGTGTCCCAGATCCCCGAAGGACGGCGGGTGTTCGCCCGGATGACCGTCGCCGACAACCTGCGTGCCGGAGCGCTCGGCGCCACCGGAGGCCGCGCGCAGCGGGCCGCCGCCCTCCAGCGCGTCCACGAACTGTTCCCCGTCCTGGCCGCTCGCGCCCAGCAGCGTGCCGGGCTCCTGTCGGGTGGTGAACAGCAGATGCTCGCGGTCGGCCGGGCCCTGATGGCGACGCCCGGGGTGCTGCTCCTCGACGAACCGTCACTCGGCCTCGCTCCGATGATGGCCGAGCGGATCGCCGACACCGTACGGGAGATCAACGCCCAGGGCACCTCGATCCTGCTCGTCGAACAGAACGCCGCCCTCGCTCTGCGGCTCGCCTCACGCGCGTATGTCCTGGAGGTCGGCGAAGTGACGCTGTCCGGCCCGGCTCGGCAACTGGCCGCTTCGGACGAGGTGCGCCGCCGCTACCTCGGGGTGGTCGACGAGGACGCGGCGGCCGACGCCTCACGGGCCACGGCCACGCTGCCGTCGCTGTCCCGGTGGGAGGGTGACGCCGAGTGACGCCCACGACGGACGTTCCCCCGCTCCAGGTACGCGAGTTGACCGTACGCTTCGCCGGGCTGACCGCCCTGGACGCGGTGAGCTTCACGGCACGGCCCGGTACCGTCCACGCCCTCATCGGCCCGAACGGCGCCGGCAAGTCCACCTGCTTCAACGTGCTGTCCGGCGTCTACCGGGCCACCGGGGGGAGCGTCCGCTTCGGCGAGCACGAGCTGACCGGCATGCCTGCGCACCGCATCGCCGATCTCGGCGTCGCCCGCATCTTCCAGAACCTCGCGCTGCCGCCGCTGGCCACGGTCGAGGACAGCCTGCTCCTTGGCCGCCACCGGCTGACCCGAACCGGCTTCCTGGCGGCGGGACTTCGGCTGCCCTCCGCCGCGCGCGAGGACCGTCGCCACCGCGCACGCGTCCGGGAGATCGCCGAGTTCGTGGGCCTCGCGCCCTACCTCGACCGTCCCGCAGGTTCCCTCCCGTACGGGCAGCGCAAGCTCGCCGAACTGGCCCGTGCCCTGTGCATGGAGCCCCGGCTGCTGCTCCTGGACGAGCCGGTCGCGGGCATGACCGCCGACGAACGGCGCCGGACCTCCGCCGTGATCGCGGGAGTCCGCGACAGCCTCGGCATCTCGATCGTCCTGGTGGAACACGACATGGGGGTGGTGATGCGGCTCGCGGACGCGGTGACCGTGCTCGACTTCGGCCGCCTGATCGCGGACGGCGCCCCCGGCGACGTACAGAGCGATCCGGCGGTCGTACGCGCGTACCTCGGCGAGAACCACGGCCAGATCCACGGCGAGGAGGGGACCGAGTGAGCACCTTCGCCGAACTCCTCCTCAACGGCGTCTCTCTGGGCTCTGTCTACGCACTCATCGCGCTCGGCTTCGTGGTCATCTTCCGGGCCACCGAGGTCGTCAACTTCGCGCACGCGTCACTGCTGCTGGCCGGCGGATACGTGACCGCGACCCTCCACGACGACATCGGCTTCTGGCCCGCCCTGCTCGCCGGGATCGCGGGCGCCGCACTGGTCGGGGCTGCCGTGGAGTTCCTGGTGATGCGCCGCTACCGGGGCGCCGACCACAGTGTCCTCGCCATCGTCACGATCGGCGTGGACATCCTGCTCACCACCGAGCTGACCCGCCGCATCGGTACGGATGTCCTGGCGCTCGGCGACCCCTGGGGGGACGCCGTGCTCACGGTCGGGCCGATCTCGCTCGCCCACACCCGCATCGCCGCCTTCGTCGCCGCGGCCCTGCTCATCACCGCCTTCCTGCTCGCCTTCCGGTACACCACCTGGGGCGTCGCGATGCGCGCGGCGGCCGAGAGCGCGGAGACGGCGGCGCTGATGGGCGTGCGGCTGGGCAGGGTCTCGCTCGGTGCCTGGGCCGTCGCGGGCGGCCTCGCGGCCGTCGCGGCGCTCTTCCTGACCGTCTTCCCGACACCCGGCCTGGAGAGAGCCACCTCGCTCGCCGCCCTCAAGGCCTTTCCCGCCGCCATCCTCGGTGGCCTCGACTCCACCACCGGCGCGCTTGTCGGCGGTCTGCTCGTGGGCGTCACCGAGTCCCTGGCCACCGGCTACCAGAGCGATCTGACCTTCCTGGGACGGGGGTTGGGCGATCTGGCCCCCTATCTCGTCATGACCGCGATCCTGCTCATCCGGCCCGCGGGGCTGTTCGGTACGAAGGAGCTCGCCCGTGTCTGAGGTCCTGGCCACTCCCGGCGAGGCGAGCGGCACGCCCCGGCCCACCCGCCGCCGGCCCGCCTGGCTCACCCGCACCCGTACGTACGTCTGGGCCGCCTGTGCCGTGCTCCTGCTCGCCCTGCCGTTCTACCTGGACCGCTTCTGGCTCCAGGCCGGTCTCTTCGCGATGGCCGCCGCGATCGGCGCGATCGGGATCAACCTCCTCACCGGTTCCACGGGGCAGCTCTCCTTGGGCCACGCCTTCTTCCTCGCCGTCGGCGCCTACGGCTACTGCGTGTTCGCCGCGGACGGAGGCGGGGGCGACGGTCTGACCGGTCTCGGGCTGCCGACCTGGATCGCAGCCGTGCTCGCCGTGCTGGTCGCCGGCGTGGCGGGTGGCCTCTTCAGCCCGATCGCGGGTCGGCTGCAGGGCGCGTACCTCGGAATAGCGACGCTGGCACTGATCTTCATCGGCCAGCACGTGCTGTTCAACGCCCGCGACCTCACCGGCGGCTTCAACGGCCGCGACGTACCGCCCCTGAGTCTGTTCGGCCTCACATTCGACGACCGCGAACTCGTCGTGGCCGACGTGCCGTTCGGGTCCGCGGAGAAGCTCTGGTACGCGGGACTCGTGCTGCTCCTCGGCTGCGCGCTGTTCGCCCGCGGGGTGCTGCGCGGGCGCCCGGGACGGGCCATGAACGCGATCCGCGACCACCGTATCGCCGCCGGGGTCATCGGCGTGCCCGTCGCCCGCTACCGGGCCGCCGTCTTCGTACTGTCATCGATGTACGCGGGACTCGCGGGCGTCCTGCTCGCCCTGGTCTTCCAGCGAACGGTGCCGGACTACTTCGGTATCACCCTGTCGCTCGAATACCTCGCCATGATCGTCATCGGCGGGCTCGGTTCGGTGTCGGGGGCGGTGCTCGGGGCGGCCTTCGTGTCGCTGCTGCCGCAGCTGCTGACCCGCTACAGCGACGCGCTGCCCCTGGTCTCCGCCCCGGGCACGGGCGGGATCGCACCGGGCGAGGCATCCCGGTACCTCTACGGCGCCGCCGTCGTCGCGGTGGTGCTCTTCCTGCCCGGCGGCCTGGTCAGGGTGACCGCCGGGCACCGTGCACGGACCCATCCAGGGGAGGAACGATGAGGACGACATACGCGGCCAGGGCGGTCGCCGGCGCGCTCGCGGCGCTGCTCGTGCTGGCCGGGTGCAGCTCCAAGGCCCAGGACGACGACGGCGACAAGGGGGACGGCGCGGCCGCCGGCGAGGTGAAGACGGGCGACGGTATCTCCGGCAAGACCATCAAGCTGGGCGTCCTCACCGACATGACCGGTGTCTACGCCACCCTCGGCAAGAGCGTCACCCAGGCCCAGCAGCTCTATGTGAAGCAACTCAACGCCGACGGAGGCGTCTGCGGATACAAGGTCGCGCTCAGCATCCGCGACCACGGCTACGACCCGCAGAAGGCCGTCGCCGGGTACACGGAGCTGGAGCCGGACGTGCTCGGCTTCGCCCAGTTCATCGGCTCCCCGTTCGTCGCCGCCGTCAAGCAGCGCATCGACGGGCAGGACAAGGGACTGGTGCTGCCACAGGCGTGGTCGGCCTCGCTGCTCGGCAGCCCGTACATCCGGGTCATCGGATCCACGTACGACATCGAGACGATCAACGCCGTCGACTTCCTGATCAAGGAGAAGGGCATCAAGAAGGGCGACAGGATCGGCCACGTGTACTTCGAGGGGGACTACGGAGAGAGCGCGCTGGTCGGCTCGAAGCACATGGCGAAGGAGTCCGGGCTCGCCGTCGTCGAGCAGAAGATCAAGCCGACCGACAACGACATGACCGCGCAGGTCGCGGCCCTGAAGAAGGCCGACGTGAAGGCGGTCGTGATCAGCGCGGGCCCACGGCAGGCGGCCTCGCTCGTCGGCGTTGCCGCGGCCGGCGGTTTCGACGTCCCGATCATCGGTAACAACTCGGCCTTCGCCCCGCAGCTCCTCGCCACCCAGGCGGGTCCGGCCCTCATGAAGAACTACTACGTGGCGTCGCCCTCACTGCCCATCGGCGCGGACACCCCTGAGGCCAGGAAGCTCGTGGCCGACTACAAGGCCGCGTACCCGAAGGACGCGCTCGACAACGGCGTGGTCGCGGGCTGGACGGCCGCCTACGCCTTCGGAGAGGCCCTCAAAAAGGCCTGCGCGAGCAAGGACCTCACGCGCGCCGGCGTCGACAAGGCCCTCCTGACGATCGACTCCCTCGACACCGGCTTCGGCATCCCACAGGATTTCACCGACCCGAACGCTCCGTCCTCCAAGCAGAGCGTCATCCTCCAGCCGGACAAGAGCGTGACGGGCGGCATGAAGGTCGTACGGGACGCGGAGGCTTCGGAGGTGGCGGAGGCGTACGCGCCGGGCGCCTGAGGCTTGCCGTCCGGCCCGTCGTCCCGGCGTGTCGTGACCGGTACGTGAAAGAGGGCCCGAACCGGAAGGTTCGGGCCCTCTTTCACGTACGTACACAACGAGCTAAGGCAACTGCGCCGCCCGCGCCTCGCGCCGGTTGTCGCGGAAGTTGTTCACCCTCCGTGCCGTGGCGAAGAGGGGGATCACCGCGCCCGTGACCAGCTGGAGCGCGCAGCCCATCTGGAGGAGGAGCTGGCCGCCGGGGGCGTCGAAGGCCCAGGAGGTCAGCAGGCCCATGCTGAGCACGATCCAGGAGAGCACCGCCACCGCGAGGCGGCCCCGCGGCTTCGGGTACTCGACGCGGCTCACCATCAGCCAGGCCGTGCCCAGGATCGCCATGAGCGTGGCGACGAAGGGCAGCTCAAGGAGCACGATGGACACCACGGTCAGTGCGCCGAACGGTGACGGCATGCCCTGGAACGTGCCGTCCTTCACTGTCACGCACGAGAATCTGGCGAGTCGCAGTACGACCGCCAGCAGGACAACGATGGCCCCCACCGCCGCCACTCGCTGCTGTGCGTCGTCCGCGACCATGCCGTAGACGAGGACGAAGTACGCGGGTGCCAGACCGAAGCTGATCAGGTCCGAGAGGTTGTCGAGCTCCGCGCCCATGGGGGAGGAGCGCAGCTTGCGCGCCACCAGTCCGTCGAAGAGGTCGAAGACCGCCGCGCACAGCATCAGGATCACGGCCGTGGCCGCGCTGTTGCGGGCCATACCCGACTCCTGGCTGCCCGTGAGGTGCGGGATCAGGATGCCGGTGGTGGTGAAGTACACGGCCATGAAGCCGCAGGTGGCGTTACCGAGGGTGAGGGTGTCCGCTATTGAGAGGCGGAGAGAGAGGGGCATCTCCTCCTCTTCGTCCACCTCATCGGCCTCGGGCACCCAGCCGGTGCCGGCCTGAGCCTCTGGATCAATCACGGTCAATGCGAGTCACCCCAGCCACCGTCTTCTGACCGACCTCCACCGCGGCCTCGACGCCCTCGGGGAGGTAGATGTCGACACGCGAGCCGAAGCGGATCAGGCCGATCCGGTCTCCCTGCTCGACCTTCGTGCCCTGCGGAACGTACGGCACGATGCGTCGTGCGACCGCACCGGCGATCTGGATCATCTCGATGTCGCCGAGTTCGGTGTCGAAGTGCCAGACGACGCGCTCGTTGTTCTCGCTCTCCTTGTTGAACGCCGGAACGAAGCCGCCGGGGATGTGCTCGACCGACGTGACCGTGCCGGAGAGCGGGGCGCGGTTCACATGGACGTTCAGCGGGCTCATGAAGATCGCGACACGGGTGCGGCCGTCCTTCCACGGCATGATGCTCTGCACCACTCCGTCGGCAGGCGAGATGACCCGGCCCGAGGTGATCTCGCGCTCGGGGTCGCGGAAGAACCACAGCATGCCCGCCGCGAGCGCGGTGGCGGGTACGGCCACGGCCTTGGCGGCGCCGGACTTGCGCGCGCGTACCAGGCTGAGGGCTGCGGTGGCGACGGTCGGGACGAGCCACGGCGATGCTCCGCGCGCGAGGCGTGCGCCGACCAGGCTGTCGCGAGGTGCAGAGGTTGGGCTGTGGGGCATGGATGACCTTCGTAGCGGATGATGCCGCGCTGCAGGAGGGGGACGGCGGCTTCCTGGGATCGTACCGGTCGCGGGCCACAACTGGGCAAGCCAGGAAGCCGAGTCAACGGCCGAAGGGTGTTGACGGGGTGTGATGTTCACCTCGAGCAAAACACCCCAATCGGCACGTCTAACCCTGGAATCGATACTCTTCGAGCAGCCGGCGCCCGATGATCATTTTCTGGATCTCGGCGGTACCTTCGCCGATCAGCAGCATCGGAGCCTCACGGTAGAGGCGCTCGATCTCGTACTCCTTCGAGAAGCCGTAGCCGCCATGGATTCGGAACGCGTCCTCCACGACTTCCTTGCAGTATTCGGAGGCGAGGTACTTCGCCATCCCTGCCTCGAGGTCGTTTCGCTCCCCTGAGTCCTTTTTGCGAGCTGCGTTCACCATCATCGCATGAGCGGCCTCGACCTTGGTGGCCATCTCCGCCAGCTTGAACTGGATGGCCTGGTGCTGGGCGATCGCCTTGCCGAAAGTGTGACGCTGCTGGGCATAGGAGACACCGAGCTCGAACGCGCGCTGAGCGACGCCACAGCCACGCGCCGCCACATTCACGCGGCCGACCTCGACCCCGTCCATCATTTGGTAAAAGCCGCGGCCGGTGACTCCGCCGAGCACGCGATTGGCCGGAATGCGCAGGCCATCCATGATCAGCTCGGTGGTGTCGACGCCCTTGTAGCCCATCTTGTCGATCTTCCCGGGGATGGTCAGTCCGGGCCGGACCTCACCGAAGCCGGGCTCCTTCTCGACCAGGAAGGTCGTCATCGACTTGTGGGGCTTGGCGGCTGCCTCTTCAGGGGAGTGTCCTTCGTCACTCTTCACGAGAACGGCCACCAGCGTCGACGTGCCGCCGTTCGTCAGCCACATCTTCTGGCCGTTCAGGACGTACTCCTCGCCGTCCTTCACCGCCTTCGACGTGATCGCCGACACGTCCGAGCCGAGCGCCGGCTCCGACATGGAGAACGCGCCGCGGATCTCGCCCGCCGCCATCCGCGGAAGGAAGTACTCCTTCTGCTCCTCGGTGCCGTGCTGCTTGAGCATGTACGCCACGATGAAGTGCGTGTTGATGATGCCGGAGACCGACATCCAGCCGCGCGCGATCTCCTCCACGCACAGCGCGTAGGTGAGGAGCGACTCACCCAGGCCCCCGTACTCCTCGGGGATCATCAGCCCGAAGAGGCCCAACTCCTTGAGGCCGTCGACGATCTGCTGCGGGTACTCGTCGCGGTGCTCCAGCTCGGTCGCGACCGGGATGATCTCCTTGTCCACGAAGTCCCGGACGGTGGACAGGATCTCCTGCTGGATGTCGGTCAGACCGGCGGTCTGGGCGAGTCGCGCCATGGCTACTTCTCCTGCTCCTTGAGCTGGGGCCGGCCGGGCTGCTCGCCGCCGCGCTCCTTGATGTACGTCTCGGTGGGGACCATCACCTTGCGACGGAACACGCAGACCAGCGTGCCGTCCTGCTTGTAGCCCTTGGTCTCGACGTAAACGATTCCGCGGTCGTTCTTCGACTTGGAGGGCGTCTTGTCGAGGACGGTCGTCTCGCCGTAGATCGTGTCGCCGTGGAAGGTCGGCGCGACGTGGCGCAGCGACTCGATCTCCAGGTTGGCGATCGCCTTGCCGGACACGTCGGGGACCGACATGCCGAGCAGGAGCGAGTAGATGTAGTTCCCCACGACGACGTTCTTCCCGAAGTCCGTCGTGTTCTCCGCATAGTTGGCGTCCATGTGGAGCGGGTGGTGGTTCATCGTCAGGAGACAGAAGAGGTGGTCGTCGTACTCCGTGACCGTCTTTCCGGGCCAGTGCTTGTAGACGTCCCCGACGGTGAACTCTTCGTAGGTGCGGCCGAACTGCATGGTGTCTTACGCCTCCGGGGCCTCGAACTTGGACGTACGGGTCATGCCGGCCGCCCGGCCCTTGCCCGAGATGACGAGCGCCATCTTGCGGCTGGCCTCGTCGATCATCTCGTCACCGATCATCGCGGAGCCCTTCTTGCCGCCCGCCTCGGACGTGTAGTACTCGTACGCGTCCAGAATCAGCTCGGCGTGGTCGAAGTCCTCCTGGGACGGCGAGAAGATCTCGTTGGACGCCTCGACCTGGCCCGGGTGCAGCACCCACTTGCCGTCGAAGCCGAGCGCGGCGGCTCGCTGCGCGACCTCGCGGTAACCGTCGACGTTACGGATCTGCAGGTAGGGGCCGTCGATCGCCTGGAGGTTGTTGGCGCGGGCGGCCATCAGGATCTTCATCAGGATGTAGTGGTAGGCGTCCGCCGGGTAGCCGGGCGGCTGCTCGCCCACGACCAGCGACTTCATGTTGATCGATGCCATGAAGTCGGCCGGGCCGAAGATGATCGTCTCGACGCGGGGGGACGCCTGGGCGATCTCGTTGACGTTGTTGAGACCCTGGGCGTTCTCGATCTGCGCCTCGATACCGATCTTGCCGACCTCGAAGCCCATCGTCTTCTCGATCTGGGTGAGGAGGAGGTCCAGGGCCACCACCTGCTGGGCGTCCTGGACCTTCGGCAGCATGATGCAGTCGAGGTTGGGACCCGCCCCCTCGACCACCGTCACGACATCGCGGTACGTCCACTCCGTCGTCCAGTCGTTGACGCGCACGACCCGCGTCTTGCCCGTCCAGTCGCCCTCGTTGAGGAACTTGACGATGGTGTGCCGCGCCTCGGGCTTGGCGAGCGGCGCGCACGCGTCCTCCAGGTCGAGGAAGACCTGGTCGGCGGGGAGGCCCTGGGCCTTCTCCAGGAAGCGGGGGTTGCTTCCCGGCACTGCGAGGCAGGAGCGCCGCGGACGCAGGCGGTTGACCTGGGGAGCAGGGCTGGTCATGCGGGGACCTCCAGGGGGTCGAGCTTGTTCGCTTTGCGGATCTCGTCGACGATGCGGCCGATGATTCCGGTGATGTCGAAATCCTTCGGGGTGAAGACGGCGGCGACTCCGGCGGCCCTCAGCTGTTCGGCGTCTCCGTTCGGGATGATGCCACCTGCGATCACCGGGATGTCTGTGGCTCCTGCCACACGCAGCCGCTCCAGGACGTCCGGCACCAACTGGGCGTGCGAGCCGGACAGGATGGACAGGCCGACCGCGTGTACGTCCTCCGCGACGGCAGCGTCCACGATCTCCTCGGGCGTGAGCCGGATGCCCTGGTAGACCACCTCGAATCCGGCGTCGCGGGCCCGTACGGCGATCTGCTCGGCGCCGTTGGAGTGCCCGTCCAGGCCCGGCTTGCCCACCAGGAAGCGGAGCTTGCCGACGCCGAGGTCACGGGCGGTCAGATCCACCTGCCGGCGCACGAGCGCGAGCGCGGTGCCTGCCTCGGCCGCCACGGCGACCGGCGCCGACGAGACCCCCGTGGGCGCCCGGAACTCGCCGAACACCTCGCGCAGGGCCCCGGACCACTCGCCGGTGGTGACCCCCGCACGGGCGCACTCCAGCGTGGCTTCCATCAGGTTGCCGGTCCCGGCCGCTGTCTCCTTGAGCTGCTCCAGCGACGCTTCCGCGCGGCCGTGGTCGCGCGCGTCACGCCACTCACCCAGGGCCCGTACGACGCGCTCCTCGACCGTCGGGTCGGCTGTATGGATCGCGGTGTCCAGGTCGGCCGTCAGCGGGTTCGGCTCGGTCGTCTCGAAGATGTTGACGCCGACGATCTTCTCCTGACCGGACTCGATACGGGCCCTGCGCTCGGCATGCGAGGAGACGAGCTGCGACTTCAGGTAGCCCGACTCGACGGCCGCCATCGCGCCGCCCATCTCCTGGATGCGGTCGATCTCGGCGAGCGACTCCTCGACCAGGGCGGCCACCTTGGCCTCGATGACGTGTGAGCCCTCGAAGATGTCCTCGTACTCGAGCAGGTCGCTCTCGTACGCGAGTACCTGCTGCATGCGCAGCGACCACTGCTGGTCCCAGGGGCGGGGGAGACCCAACGCCTCGTTCCAGGCGGGAAGTTGCACGGCACGCGCGCGTGCGTCCTTCGAGAGGGTCACAGCCAGCATCTCGAGCACGATCCGCTGGACGTTGTTCTCCGGCTGGGCCTCCGTCAGGCCGAGGGAGTTGACCTGGACGCCGTACCGGAAACGCCGGTGCTTCGGGTTCTCGATCCCGTACCGCTCGCGCGTGATCCTGTCCCAGATGCGGCCGAACGCCCGCATCTTGCACATCTCCTCGATGAAGCGGACGCCCGCGTTCACGAAGAAGGAGATGCGCGCGACGACATCGCCCATGCGCTCCTGCGGCACCTGGCCGCTGTCGCGGACCGCGTCCAGTACCGCGATCGCCGTCGACATCGCGTACGCGATCTCCTGGACCGGAGTGGCTCCGGCCTCCTGGAGGTGGTAGCTGCAGATGTTGATCGGGTTCCACTTGGGGATGTGGGACACGGTGTACGCGATCATGTCCGTCGTCAGACGCAGACTCGGCACCGGCGGGAACACATGCGTGCCCCGCGACAGGTACTCCTTGACGATGTCGTTCTGCGTCGTCCCCTGGAGCTTGGTGATGTCCGCACCGTGCTCCTCCGCGACGACCTGGTAGAGCGCCAGCAGCCACATGGCGGTGGCGTTGATGGTCATCGAGGTGTTCATCTGCTCCAGGGGGATGTCCTGGAACAGCCGGCGCATGTCACCGACGTGCGAGACGGGGACACCGACCCGGCCGACCTCGCCGCGGGCGAGGATGTGGTCGGGGTCGTAGCCGGTCTGCGTCGGCAGGTCGAACGCGACCGAGAGGCCGGTCTGGCCCTTGGCGAGGTTGCGCCGGTACAGCTCGTTGGACGCCTCGGCCGTGGAGTGACCGGCGTAGGTCCGCATGAGCCAAGGCCGGGCTGTTTCTTTTTGCGCCTGCGGCGCGGGCGGAGCGCCCTGCGCCGCAGGCGCTGTCTTTCGCGGCTCTGTCATGTCACACGTTCCGGAAGCGGTTGATGGCGTCGATGTGCTGCGCGCGCTTCTCCTGGTCGCGCACGCCGAGCCCTTCGCGGGGCGCCAGTGCCAGCACGCCCACCTTGCCCTGGTGGAGGTTGCGGTGCACGTCGTACGCGGCCTGCCCGGTCTCCTCCAGGGAGTACACCTTGGAGAGCGTCGGGTGGATCTTGCCCTTCGCGATGAGCCGGTTGGCCTCCCAGGCCTCGCGGTAGTTGGCGAAGTGCGAGCCGATGATGCGCTTCAGGGACATCCACAGGTAGCGGTTGTCGTACTCGTGGTTGTAGCCCGAGGTCGAGGCGCAGGTGACGATCGTGCCGCCCTTGCGCGTGACGTAGACGCTTGCGCCGAAGGTCTCGCGGCCCGGGTGCTCGAAGACGATGTCGACGTCCTCACCGCCCGTCAGCTCACGGATGCGCTTGCCGAAGCGCTTCCACTCGCGCGGGTCCTGGTTGTGCTCGTCCTTCCAGAACTTGTAGTCCTCGGCGGTCCGGTCGATGATCGCCTCGGCGCCCATCGAACGGCAGATCTCCGCCTTCTGGGGCGAGGACACGACACAGATGGGGTTGGCGCCGCCCGCGAGCGCGAACTGCGTGGCGTACGAGCCGAGTCCACCGCTCGCGCCCCAGATGAGGACGTTGTCGCCCTGCTTCATGTCGGCGCCGTTGCGGGACACCAGCTGCCGGTACGCGGTGGAGTTGACCAGTCCGGGGGCGGCGGCCTCCTCCCAGCTGAGGTGATCCGGCTTCGGCATCAGCTGGTTGGACTTGACGAGGGCGATCTCTGCCAGCCCGCCGAAGTTCGTCTCGAAGCCCCAGATGCGCTGCTCGGGGTCGAGCATCGTGTCGTTGTGGCCGTCGGACGACTCCAGCTCGACCGACAGGCAGTGCGCGACGACCTCGTCACCGGGCTGCCAGGCGTTCACGCCGGGTCCGGTGCGCAGGACGACGCCCGCGAGGTCGGAGCCGATGATGTGGTACGGCAGGTCGTGGCGCTTGGTGAGCTCGCTGAGCCGGCCGTAGCGCTCCAGGAACCCGAAGGTCGACAGCGGCTCGAAGATCGAGGTCCACACCGAGTTGTAGTTGACCGAGGAGGCCATCACGGCCACCAGGGCCTCGCCGGGACCGAGTTCGGGCACCGGCACCTCGTCCAGGTGGATCGACTTGCGGGGATCCTTGTCGCGGGTGGTGAGCCCGGCGAACATCTCCGTCTCGTCCTTGTGCACGGTGATCGCGCGGTACGAGTCGGGCAGCGGCAGGGCGGCGAAGTCGGCGGACGTGGCGGTCTGCGACTGAATCGCGTCCAGGATTTCCTTCACGGTGTTGCCTCCGGCGAAGCGAGCGCTCGGGAGGAGCGCTTGAGGGTTACGTCGGGGTGGTTGCTGGTGTGAGGCGTGCCGTCGGTTCGGCGAAGGTGGTGTTCGGCAGCGCTTTGTGGCGCGGAAGGTTGCCTGTGACGCAGGCGTCCGGGCGCGCAGGCCATGAAGCTTGCGGGGACAGCCGGCGTACGAAAGTTCTCTGCACGCCGGCCGCCCGGACTACTCCAACGTATGGCACCGCGTGTCACGCCGCAAGGCACGCAGTGCCAACAATTTCTCTCAGATGCAATCTCGCCGTAACAGATGAGCGATGATCGATCAAAAGCGGCGCTGCGGGGGCGTTCGCGCCGCGGGGGAGGCGTCCTGGGGGCGTTCTGCTGACCGCGCCCGCCCGCTCGGTCAGCGGTTCTTCAGGGCCTGCTCGATCGTCTTCATCACTTCGTCGAGCGGCGCGTCTGTCCTGGCCACTGTGACCAGCACCTCGCCCTGTGAGGCGACCGAGGCCGCGGCTGAACGAGACGTGGTCTCACGCCCCGCCCCCATCCCCGCCCCGATTCCTGCCCCGAAGGTCTTCTGGACGATGGCGAACGCGTGGTCCAGCTGCGCCTCCACGTCACCCTGCCCGCCGGCCCGCAGCCATCGCCGCAGTACGTGGTTGTGCGCCGTGACCACGGCCGAGGCGGCGACCTCCGCGAGCAGCGGATCGTCGTTCGCGTCGTCGTCGTGCGCGTGCTCGTCGAAGTGCCCCAGCAGATAGCGCGTGAACAGCCGCTCGTACCGCGCCACGGACGCGATCTCCGCCTCCCGCAGCGTCGGCACCTCACGTGTGAGCTTGTAACGCGACACCGAGATCTCCGGCCGGGCCGCGTACATCTTCATGACTTCCTTGATGCCGCGGCACACGGTGTCGAGCGGATGCTCGTGCGCCGGCGCGGCATTCAGTACCGCCTCGGCCCGGATCAGCGTGTCGTCGTGATCGGGAAAGATCGCCTCTTCCTTGGAGCGGAAGTGCCGGAAGAAGGTGCGCCGGGCGACCCCGGCCGCCGCGGCGATCTCGTCGACGGTCGTCGCCTCGTAGCCCTTGGTCGCGAACAGTTCCATCGCCGCGGCCGCCAACTCCCGGCGCATCTTGAGCCGTTGAGCGGCGGCGCGGCTGCCCGCGGCACTCTCCGGAGCGTCGGGCGTGGCTGGCGTACGGGAGGACTTGACGGGCTGGGACATGCCCCGAACGTACTCCATCCGTGCGGCGGAGCGCTCAAGATCCGCTCTCCCCCCGACCGGGGCGGGGGGAGAGGCGTCGGCCGGGGCGAGCAGTCCGCCCCAGTCCGTGCGGTTCGTGAACCGGTCGCCGGGCCGCCGCTCAGCGCCGGGCATATTCGCGGAAGCCGCGGCCGGTCTTGCGGCCGAGGCAGCCCGCGGCCACCAGGTGCTCGAGGAGCGGCGCCGGGGCCAGGCCCGGGTCGCGGAACTCCCGGTGCAGGACCTTCTCGATGGCCAGCGAGACATCGAGACCGACCACGTCGAGGAGCTCGAAGGGGCCCATCGGGTAGCCGCCGCCGAGCTTCATCGCGGCGTCTATGTCGTCGAGCGAGGCGTAGTGCTCCTGGACCATCTTGATCGCGTTGTTCAGATACGGGAACAGCAGCGCGTTCACGATGAAGCCCGCGCGGTCGCCGCAGTCCACCGGGTGCTTCCTGATCTTTGTGCACAGCTCGCGGACCGTGGCGTGCACATCGTCCGCCGTCAGAACGGTCCGGACGACCTCGACCAGCTTCATCGCCGGGGCCGGGTTGAAGAAGTGCATGCCGATCACGTCCTGCGGGCGTGAGGTGGCACGGGCGCAGGCGACGACGGGCAGCGAGGAGGTCGTGGTGGCCAGGATCGCGCCCGGCTTGCAGACCTTGTCGAACACCGCGAACAGCTGCTGCTTGATCTCCAGGTCCTCGGCGACGGCCTCCAGCGCCAGATCGACCTCGGCGAAGGCGTCGTACGAACCCGCCGGAGTGATCCGCTCCAGCGTCTCGGCGGCGGCCTCGGCGGTCATCCGCCCCTTGTCGACAGAGCGCGAAAGCGACTTGCCGATACGAGCCTTGGCGGACTGCGCCTTCTCCTCGCTGCGCGCGGCGAGCACGACCTCGTACCCGGCCTTCGCGAAGACCTCGGCGATCCCGGACGCCATGGTGCCGGAGCCGGCGACGCCGACCGAGCGGACGGGGCGGCCAGGGGTTTCGGGGCCTGAGGCCGACGGCGTCAGGGCGTCCCGCACGACGGTTCCGCTGCCCGGGGCGTCGTACGTGTAGAAGCCGCGGCCCGACTTGCGGCCGGTCAGGCCCGCCTCGCTGAGCTGCCTGAGGATGGGCGCGGGCGCGTGCAGCCGGTCGTGCGAGGCGGCGTACATGGCCTCCAGGACCGTACGCGCGGTGTCGATCCCGATGAGGTCGAGCAGTTCGAGCGGGCCCATGGGCAGTCCGCAGCCCAGCTTCATCGCGGCGTCGATGTCCTCGCGGCTCGCGTACTTCGCCTCGTACATCGCGGCCGCCTGGTTGAGGTAGCCGAACAGCAGACCGTCGGCGACGAAGCCGGGGCGGTCGCCGACGGCGACGGGCTCCTTGCCGAGTTCGAGGGCGAGGTCCGTGACGGCGGCGACGGCGCCCGGCGAGGTCAGCACGGACGAGACGACCTCGACCAGCTTCATCGCGGGCGCCGGGTTGAAGAAGTGCAGCCCGAGAACGCGCTCGGGACGGGCCGAGTCGGCGGCGAGGCGGGTGACCGAGAGGGCGTTGGTGCCGGTCGCCAGGATCGTCTCCGGGCGCACGATGCCGTCGAGCTCACGGAAGATCTGCCGCTTGACCTCGTACGACTCCGGGGCCACCTCGATCACCAGGTCGGCGTCGGCCGCGGCGCGCAGATCGGTGGAGGTGTGGAAGCGGGCGAGGACCTTCTCGCGCTCCTGCTCGGTGAGCCGCTCGCGCTGCACTCCGCGGGCGGTCGAGGCCTCGAGCGCGGCGTGGGCCTGGGCGGCGGCGGACTCGCTGATGTCGATGCCGACGACCTCGCGGCCGGCCCGGGCGAGGACCTCGGCGATGCCGGTGCCCATCGTGCCGAGGCCGACCACGGCGACGGTCTTGAGCGGGGAGGGAGAGGTGTCGGGCAGGGGAGTGGCCATCACGGGACTCCAGGGATGAGTGACGACTGAGGGACGCATCCGGATACGCCGACAGGCGCACACAGTGCGGGAGTTGTTGCGGGTGTGGGGCCGGGCTACTGAAGCGCACACGCCCGGTGCCGTCCGCGGGCGAGACACACAAGCCCGCGAGGCGGTGAGATCGACCGGCCCTGTCCCGGAGCCATGTCGTACTGAGGTACCTGAAGTACCGAACCGACTGACACTCACGGCGGCTGCGTCACCAGGCCACCGCAAGCAGATGTACGAGTGGGTAACTCGCTCGATTGAGCTTAACTCGCGGGTAACGAGCGCGCCAGTGTGTGGAAGAGTCGCGATTATGTGACGTACGTCGCGGATAGGCTCGCGCCATGGACGAAGAGTTGCGGTCGCTCACTGGGCGCTTACGGCACGAGGCGGGGGCCGCGGCGGCGTTCGCCTACGAACGTCTTGTCTCGACCGGTGATCTCGATGAGCTGGCCGGTGTGCTCACCGCGTCCCAGCAGCCGCTGTGGGCACGGGAGTTGGCGGCGTTCCGGCTTGGGCTTGCCAGGGATCGGCGGGCCTTCGAGACGCTTGTTCTGCTGCTCAATCATCGCGATCCGCAGCGGTGCGCGTCCGCTGCGTATGCGCTGGCGCGGCTCGGGGATCCGCGTACCGCGCGTGCGGCGGCTGCTCTTGCCACCAATGAGCTGCGGGTTGCCTATGCGCTTCATCCGGTGCGGCTGTTGGTCGAGTTGCGTGCTCCTGAGGCCGTGCCTGCGCTGATCACCACGCTGGCACGGCGGTTTCGGCCGCATGATCCGTATCGTCGGGTGGCGCTTGCGTGTGTGGAGGGGCTGGGTGCGCTGGGCGACGAGCGCGCTCGCGCGGTTTTGAACGAGGCGCTTGCGCATCCTCCGCTTGCGCAGGCGGCGGCGGGGGCGCTCAAGCGGTTGCCGGTGCAGCGGGCTCCTCGATAGGAGGATCTGGAGTTGGCTTACTCGCCCACGACCGCGTACGCCTCGATCTCCATCAGGAACTCCGGGCGCACCAGACCTGCGACCTGCACGGCCGTGGACGCCGGGAGATGGTCGGGGGATATGCAGGCGTCGCGGGCCGCGCGGACGGCCGGTATGTGGGCCATGTCCGTGACGTAGTAGGTCAGTTTGATCACGTCGTCGAACGTCGCCCCGGCGGCGGCCAGGCAGCGGCGCAGGTTCTCGAAGACCTGGCGGGCCTGGGCCGCCGGGTCGTTCTCGCCGACGAGCTTGCCGTCCTCGTCCAGCGCCACCTGGCCCGAGATCGCCACGAAGCGGCCTGTGCCGATGACGACGTGGGAGTACGCGGCAGCGGGGGCGACCCCGTCGGGGGCGGGAATGCGGGTCAGTTCGGCCATGGATCAATCCTGCACCACGGCACTGACAACGCCCCCGACGGGCAGCCGCTGCTCACATGCCGAGGCTCAGCCGCGGAATCCCAGCATCCCGTGCAGCGTCGCGCCGCGCGAACTCGAGGCCTCCTGCGCGCTCAGCGGCTCGGGATCCGGCAGCGTCTCGCACACCGCGTCGGCCTCGCCGTCGCCGCGTGGCACCTTGCCGGTGGCCAGGTACGTCGCCAGGTGCTTGTCGAGGCAGGTGTTCCCGCCCAGCGTGATGCCGTGGTTCCCACCACCCTGCTCGACGACCAGGCTGGAGCCGCGCAGCAGGTGATGGACCGTGACACCGCCCTCGTACGGGGTGGCCGCGTCGTCGGTCGCCTGGAACAGCAGCGCCGGCGGCAACGAGTCGTTGGAGACGTCGACAGGGTCTAGCGAATCCGTCGGCCAGAACGCGCACGGCGCGTTGTACCAGGCGTTGTTCCAGGCCATGAACGGCGCCTTCTTGTGCACCTTCCAGTTGTCGTGGCGCCACTGGTTCCAGTCGCGGGGCCATGGCGCGTCACGGCACTCCACAGCGGCGTAGATGCTGTAGCCGTTGTCGCCCGCGGCGTCGATGGCGGCGAAGTTCTGGTACGCCTCGACCAGCGGGTCGTCGTTCTTGTCGTTCACGTACGCCGCGAACGCCTCGGCGAGATAAGGCCAGTAGCCGTTGTAGTAGCCGCCGGGGAGGAACGTGTCCTCCAACTCGGAAGCGCCCACCGTGTTGTCCGCGGGCTTCTTCGCCAGCGCCGCCCGCATCGCGTACCACTTGGCCTCGATCTTCGCCGGATCGGTGCCGAGCTTGTACGTCGCGTTGTACTTGGCGACCCACGCCATGAAGGCCTTGTGGCGGGTGTCGAAGGCGTAGTCCTGATCGATGTTGTCGTCGTACCAGACACCGGTGGGGTCGACGATGGAGTCGAGCACCAGGCGCCGTACGCGCTCCGGGTAGAGCTTCGCGTACACGGCGCCCAGATAGGTGCCGTACGAGTATCCGAAGTAGTTGATCTTCTTCGCGCCGAGCGCGTGCCGGATGGCGTCCATGTCACGGACCGCGCTCACCGTGTCGATGTACGGCAGCACGTCCGCGTACTTCTTGCCGCATGCCTCGGCGAAAGCCTTTGCCCGGGCGAGGTTGGCCTTTTCGAGGGCGCGGGTGCGCGGCACGGAGTCGGGGCGGACCGGCGCGAAGTGCCCCGGCTTGCAGTCCAGTGCGGGCTTGCTGGCGCCGACGCCGCGCGGGTCGAAGCCGATGACGTCGTACTGCGCCGCCACCTCCTTCGGCAGCGAGGAGGCGACGAACCCGGCGAGCGAGAGACCGCTGCCGCCGGGACCGCCCGGGTTCACAAGGAGCGGTCCCTGGTACGTCTTCGAGGTGTGCGGGACCCGCGACAGCGCGAGCGTGATGCTCTTGCCGTGCGGGTTCGAGTGGTTGAGCGGCACTTTGAGGGACGCGCACTGGAGCGTCGGATAGTCCTCGGTGCCGCACTTCTTCCAGGTGAGCTTTGCCGCGGGAGCGGACTGGTTGGAGCGCGGCGCGGTCGCGGCGCCCGCGTTCGCGTCGGCCGGGACCGCGGTCATCAACCCGGCCAGCACGGCGGCAGCACCGCACAGAGCGGTTGCTCTCTTCTTCATCAAGGCCTCCCAAGACGGAGGAATTTGAGCCGTGTACATCACGGCCCGCCCCGCATCGTCCCGGAAATGGCCCTCAGGAAGGACAGATTCTGCAAAGAGTTGACACTATTGGGCAGCGCGATGCCGCCGGATGCCGGGCAAAGGCGCTGGTCGGAGCAGGGAAACGGCGGTCAGAGCAGAGTGAGTTGAGTGGGGCCCGGTACGGCCGGCTCCGGCTCCGGTTCGGGGATTCGGCGCGGCATCCCCGCGCGCGTGGGGCCGATGCCGTACTCCTGGGCCAGTTCGTGGACCTGACGGGTGATCCGGCGCTGGTACCACTTCGGGGCGTACGCGCCCTCCGCGTACAGCCGCTCGTAACGGCGTACCAGATGCGGGTGATGGTGCTCCAGCCAGTTCATGAACCACTCGCGCGCGCCCGGCCGCAGATGCAGCACGAGCGGGGTCACCGAGGTCGCTCCGGAGGCCGCGATCGCCCGTACGGTGGCGCGCAGTTGAGAGGGGTGGTCGCTCAGGAAGGGGATCACGGGGGCCATCAGTACGCCGCAGCCGATGCCGTTCTCGTTGAGTGTGCGCACGACGTCCAGGCGGCGTTCCGGGGCGGGTGTGCCCGGCTCGACGGTCCGCCACAGCTGGTCGTCCGTGAAGCCCACGGAGACGGATATCCCGACCTCGGTGACGGCGGCGGCCTGCTTCAGGAGGTCGAGGTCGCGCAGGATCAGGGTGCCCTTCGTCAGGATCGAGAAGGGGTTCGCGTGGTCGCGCAGGGCGGCGATGATGCCGGGCATCAACTGGTAGCGGCCCTCGGCGCGTTGGTAGCAGTCCACGTTCGTGCCCATCGCTATGTGCTCGCCCTGCCAGCGCCGCGAGCCCAGCTGACGGCGCAGCAGCTCCGGTGCGTTCACCTTCACCACGATCTGGCTGTCGAAGCCGAGGCCCGTGTCGAGGTCCAGATAGCTGTGGGTCTTACGGGCGAAACAGTAGACACACGCGTGGGAGCAG
Source organism: Streptomyces yerevanensis (assembly GCF_000716805.1). Classification (NCBI taxonomy): domain Bacteria; kingdom Bacillati; phylum Actinomycetota; class Actinomycetes; order Kitasatosporales; family Streptomycetaceae; genus Streptomyces; species Streptomyces yerevanensis. The sequence goes on from NZ_JNWJ01000010.1 coordinate 66,851, forward strand.
CCGCGGTACGGGTTGACCGTCCACTCGAAGGGCATGCGTGAGGCTCCCGGCACCCGGTTCACGATCGACCGGGCCCGGATCTCGTGGAAGGTGATCCCGCGGAACTCCGGCGTGTCGAAGGTGCGGGTGGTCACCGCGTCCGCGCCGAACAGCGCGGGGTTCTCCGGCGGATTGCCGCCGGACTCCACTGTGAGGTTCTCCCAGCGCATGAGGCCTCCTCGGTAGCACTGAGCAGAGAATAGAACACTTGTTCCCTTGATCGTGCGACCCCAGGACGACCTGCGTGTCGGCCGCCCTTTCTGCACCCCTTGGGGGACCCCGATTTGGGCGACTCGGCCGCCTGGTGGTTGGCTGACCGCGAACCCCCGAGTTTCCAAGTGCTGGAGGAACGCAATGGCGCAGGTCGAGGCCACCACGGAGCGAGTTGTAGCGGCTCAGCCGGACGACGTTTTCGATGCCCTGGCCGACTACAGCGGCACGCGCGGGAAGATCCTGTCCGAGCACTTCAGCGAGTACGAGGTGCGCGAGGGCGGCGACGGCGAAGGCACCCTCGTCCACTGGAAACTCCAGGCCACCAGCAAGCGCATCCGTGACTGCCTGCTCGAGGTGACCGAGCCCACCGACGGCGAACTCGTCGAGAAGGACCGCAACTCCTCGATGGTCACCACCTGGCGGGTCACCCCGGCCGGCGAGGGCGCGGCCCGCGTCGTCGTCACCACCGTGTGGGACGGCGCCGGCGGCATCGGCGGCTTCTTCGAGAAGACCTTCGCACCCAAGGGCCTCGGCCGGATCTACGACACGGTGCTCGCGAAGCTCGCCGCCGAGGTCGAGAAGTAACCCAACAGGTCTCTGTGCAGGGCGCGTTCAACGCGCCCTGCATGGACGTGCTCTGAGATTCCCTCGTGCATCCGCTGTGAAGCACCGGGCAGTCACCTTCTCGGCCGTGAAGCGACCCAGCTCGTGCGCTCAGCCGTCCACGCCTCGTTGCGCTCCCGACTGCCCCCTACGACAGGGCGGTCACGGGTCGCATCCACCGCATGACGGCCGGACCGCCATGCGGTGCGGGACCGGTGACAGGGCCCCACGTCAGGAAAGTCCTGGCGACGTCGTGCCGGTCAACACCACGTACAACCGTCTCCCCGGCCAGGCCGGTTCGTGCCTTCAAGGGCTCACGGAACGACCGAGCCATCGTACCGGAGACGCTGCGGCACTACGCGCCGTTTTCGATGGCACGACCGTCGACGCCACCGACGCTCCCATCCTCCTCGCCAACTCGGTGGGCGGCTACATGCCGTCGTCCGTGGCGGACGCCGACGGGGTGGGCGGCGCCGGCATGAACCGCGGGGTCAGCAACGCCAAGCTGGCCCTCGCGGCGGGTTACGTCGTCGTGGAGCCGGGCGCGCGCGGCCGGACCCTCGTCGACTCGGACGGTACGTACTACGGCGTGGCGCCCGCCGCCATCGTGGACCTGAAGGCCGCCGTGAAGTACGTACGCGCCAACAAGGGCCGCATCCCGGGAAACACCGACCGCATCGTCTCCTCCGGAACCAGCGCAGGCGGCGCCCTGTCCGCCCTGCTCGGCGCGTCCGGCGACAGCCCGCTGTACGCCGCGTACCTCAAGGAGCTCGGCGCGGCCGACGCGAGCGACGCCATCTTCGCCAGCGGCGACTGGTGCCCCATCACCGACCTGGAGCACGCCGACATGGCGTACGAGTGGAACTGGGGCGCCAACAAGCTGAGTTCGGGAGAGCTCGTCGACCAGGCCGTCTCCAAGGAGCTGCGCTCCACGTTCGCCGACTACCAGGCCTCGCTGAAACTGCGGGCGAAGGGCTTCGGCACCCTCACGGCGCGTAATCTCGACGCGTATCTGGTGCGGACGTACCTCGATCCGTCGGCCACCAAGTACCTCAAGTCCCTGTCGGACGCGGACCGTTCGAGCTATCTGGCTGCGAACACGTTCATCACCTGGAAGAACAACCGGGCGACGTTCACGTGGAAGGACTTCCTCACGCACGTGGGGGCGCGGAAGAAGGACGCCCCGTCGTTCGACGCCTTCGACCTCTCCACCCCGGAGAACAACCTCTTCGGCAACGGCACCACCAAGGCCCGGCACTTCACGCTCTACAGCCTGCGTCACGACACCGGCAACGACAGCGCGCGGCTCGACAGCGACCTGCCCAAGAAGCTCGCCCTGATGAACCCGATGTACTTCATCCAGCAGCACAACCCGGGCCGCTCGAAGCACTGGTGGATCCGCGTCGGCACCAAGGACAGCGACACCTCGCTGTCGGTCGTCGGCAACCTCGCGGCGAGCCTGGAGAACCTGGGCGACGACGTCAACGCCGCCATGTACTGGGACGGCGGCCACGGAGCCAATGAGGACGCGGGCGACTTCATGAAGTGGATCGGCAGGGTGACGGGTTACACCAAGTAACCCATTACCGCGCCCACCGACATCGCGCCCGGTCGTGCCCCGTCGCGTACGCCGGAGCAATTCCCGGATTGCCACACATGGCAACCGTACGCACCCGTACCGTGGTTGCTTGGGGCGCAGATCTTGCGGACCGTGGGAAGAAGGGGCCTTGGCCATGGACCGTGGCACCGATGCGGGCACGGCTTCAGGCGGCGGAGCCGGGAACGGCGCAGTGGCGGAGAGCGTCGCGGCCGGCCGCATTCCGCTGGCCGTGGTCGTCGTCGACCGAGAGGGCCTGGTCTCCCACTGGAGCCGGGGCGCCCGGCGGCTGTTCGGGACCTCCAAGGAGGAGGCGGTGGGCCGCGCCGCCGTCGATCTGCTGCCCGTGTCCGGCGCCCTGCCGGAGAACGACGAGATCACGCCGTACGGGGCGTATACCGCGTACGACGGACTCGGCCCCGACCTCGAAGCGTCCCTCGACGGGCGGCTGTCCTACCCTGCGGCCGGCCGTGCGCGGCTCTCGGTGCCGGGCCGCGACCGGGCCGACGTCCTGTGGTGGGCGTATCCCTTGGTGGGCCCCGGCCAGGAGCGGCTGCTCGTGCTGGCGGCCGACGCGGACGGGGCACGCCGCGACGACGCCGATGACGCCGGCGACGGCGAGGAGAGTGCGGCCGTCGAGCGCATCGCGCCCGGCTTCGCGCTGCACACCGACTTCCCCGGCTCCCAGGACCTCGCCCGCCGGCTGCCCGAGATCCTGCCCAGCATGAGCGTCGGCGAGAGCGCCCGCATCGTCGGGCAGGTTCTCGAACTGGGCTATCCCGTCCTGGAGTTCAGCCAGAACGAACGGGTTCCCGTCACGCCCGACTGGGGTGTGCCACGACGGACCGAGCGCAAGGCGCGCCGGGAGCGTGCGGCTCGGGCGGCGGAGTCCGGTGAGCCCCTGCCCCCGGACTTCGAGGACGACGGCGAGGACCTCGAGTACGCCGCCGTGCGCGAGCGCCTGGAGTTCCTGAACGAGGTCAGCGGGCGCATCGGCAGCTCGCTGGACCTGTCCCGCACCATCGTCGAGGTCAGCAAGGCCGTGGTGCCGCGCTTCACCGACGTCGCCGGGACGTACCTGCGCGAACAGGTCGTCGCCGGTGAGGGCTTCCCCGACGGCGTGCCCGACACGACCACCATGTGGCACCGCGTCGCCGTGGAGCACACCGACGAGCCGGGCCGCTGGGACGATGTCGTACCGGTCGGCGAGGCCATGCCGTTCCCGGCGCACACGCCGTTCTTCCAGTGCATGACCACCGGCGAGCCCGTCCTCGTGCCGCGCATCAGCGAGCAGATGGGGCACATGATCGCCGCGCAGTTCGAGAAGCGCGACATCCGGCCCCTCATCACCGGCCGCTCCATGCTGGTCGTACCGCTCAAGGCCCGCCATGTGGTCCTCGGGTTCATGATCCTGCTGCGCCACCCCGAGCGCGTCGAGTTCAACGACATGGACCGGGTGACGGGTGCCGAACTGGCCGCCCGCGCCGGGCTCGTGCTCGACAACGCCCGCATGTACACGTACCAGGAGAATGTCGCCGAGACCCTCCAGGACAGCATGCTGCCGCACATCGCGCCCCGTATGTCGGGCTGCGACATCGCCACCCGCTATCTGCCGGGTACGTTGCTGGGGCGGGTCGGCGGCGACTGGTTCGACTCGGTGAAGCTGCCCGGCTCGCGGACCGCGCTCGTCGTCGGCGATGTGATGGGGCACGGGCTCAACTCGGCCGCGATGATGGGCCAGTTGCGCACCGCCGTACAGACCATGGCGGGCCTCGACCTGCCGCCCGCCCAACTCCTGCGCAACCTCGACGACTTGGCGCAGCGGCTCGGCGAGCACTACCTCGCGACCTGTCTGTACGCGGTGTACGACCCCATCGCGAGCGAGCTCCAGATCGCCAACGCGGGCCACATACCACCGGTGTTGGTCCGTGCCGAGGACGGCCGCAGCGATCTCCTCGACCTGCCGACTGGGGCGCCCATCGGGGTCGGCGGGGTGCCCTTCGAGACCGTACGGGTGCGGGTGTCGCCCGGCGACCGGCTGGTGATGTGCACGGATGGACTGGTGGAGGTGCGCGGCGAGGACATCGGGGTGGGGCTCGCCACGCTGTGTGAGTCCGCCGCGCATCCGGCGGCGTCGATGGACGATGCCTGCGACACCATCATTCGTGCCCTCGCCGAGACGTTTTCGAAAGCGGGGCGGGGCGGTCGTAAGGACGACGTGGCGCTGCTGATGGCTCGGCTCGGAGGCATCGAGCCTGAGGACGTCGCTACGTGGGGGCTCGTGGCTGAGCCGATCGAGGTGAGTCGTGCGCGGGACGTGGTTCGTGAACAGCTCCATGAATGGGGGCTCAACTCGCTTGCTGATCAAGCTGAGTTGATGGTCAGCGAGCTCGTCACCAATGCCGTACGGCATGCCCGGAGCCGGCGGATCGAGCTGCGGGTTGTTCGTGGGGACACGCTGCTGTGCGAGGTGGACGACGACGATCCCACGTTGCCGACAATGCTCAGCACGGGGCCGTATGACGAGTACGGGCGGGGGCTGCGGGTGGTCAGCCGGCTGGCGCGGGAGTGGGGGACCAGCCGCAGTGCCTCCGGTAAGACGGTGTGGTTCGAGATGACGCTGCCTCGTCGTTAGCCCCGGGGGCGCGCAGCGGCGTACGTGTGCCGAAGGAGTCGTGAAAGGTACGAAAGGTGTGCGCCGCGTGCTTGTCGCCGCACTCCGGGCGCGGTAGACCGATCTGGCCCGTTTGTTTCGGCGGGCAAGTCGCACCCTGGGGAGCTGGCATGAGCGTGACGACTCGGTACAGGGACGCCTGGGAGGGCTTCTGGCAGGAAGCTCCTGACGAACAGGGGGCCGTCTTCTGGGACGCGGAGCCCGCCCTCACCGTCGGAGTCCATCTCCCGCTGTTCGAACCGCACTTGGCCGCTCCGGGGCTGCCCTTCGTGGACCTCGGGTGCGGTAACGGGACCCAGACGCGCTTCCTTGCCGACCGGTACCCCCATGTCGTCGGGGCCGATCTCTCGGCTGCCGCCCTCGATCATGCTCGGCATGCGGATCGGGCGGGGCAGGCCGCGTATCGGCTGCTCGATGCGGCTGAGAAGAGCGAGGCGGAGACGTTGCATGCCGAGCTTGGGGACGTGAACGTGTACATGCGGGGGGTGCTTCATCAGTGCGAGCCTGATGATCGGCAGCCGCTGGTCGACGGCGTTGCCGCGCTGGTGGGGGAGCGGGGGCGTGCCTTTCTCGTTGAGCTCGCCGAGGCTGCGGGGCTTGTGCTGCGTGGCCTTGCCCAGCGTCCGGAAGGGCCGCCGGCCAAGCTTGCGCCCGTGTTCCGGCATGGCATCGTGCCGGGTGAGGTGGCCGATGACGCGGTGCCGGAGTATCTGCGGTCCGCTGGGCTCACCGTCTTTGCGAGTGGTGAGCTGCCGCTCGTCACCACGGAGTATCAGGGTGACGGTACGCGGATTGAGTTGCCGTCCAAGTGGGTGGTGGCGGGGCGGGTCTGAAGGTGTGGGTGGGTGGGGGTGGGGACATCCCCTCAGAGGGTGAGGTCGTCCCACCACCAGGTGATGGACGGTAGTGGCGGTGGTTCGTCGCTGGTGTCCAGCGGGTGGTCGGCCCAGGGGATGTGTTCGGGCGGGGTCACTTCGCCCGGTCCTGCGGTGGCGCTGCTGAGGCTGAGGTAGCGCGGCACGCGCAGTCCCCACTCGATGTTGCCGCGGATGCCGTGTCCGAGGTCGGTGAGGTAGCGGTGCAGTTCACCGCTCGCCCGGGGCAGGACGCGGTCGCGCAGGACCAGGAAGCGGCGGAGCACCCGGTCGCGCAGGGCTACGGCGTCCTCTGCCGCGCGGGCGGGCGAGGAGCCGTCCTGCCGCATCAGGACGGTGATGATGTTCTGCTCGGCCTGGTGGCGGTCGGCCTCCTTGGCGAAGGAGTGCCGGTCGTTGTCCAGGGCGGCGACCAGGATCGCCAGCTCGGTCAGGGCGCAGACCGCCGGTGAGTCCATCTCGCGGGCCGGTACCTCGGCACCGTTGGCGATCTCCAGCATGGCGTAGGTGGGTTCTCCTCCGGCGGAGTGCAGGCGCATGGTGACGTAGTCGTCGAGTGTCGGCATGTGCCCGCGTGAGCGGTTGCCGATCTGCCACTGGACTCCGGCCAGCCAGGCGCGGTGCGCCTGATGGAAACGCCGTACCTGGACGGGGGTGGCGCATGCCCGGAAACGCTCGCCGAGGTCGTGGAGCGCCGCGGCGTAGGGGTCGTCGAAGCGGCGCGGGCCCGGAACCTCCAGCGCGCGCTGCACCCGTCCCGCCATGGCGGAGAACGCGGCCGGATCCGTACTCAGTGTTCCCTCGTCGCAGCGCGCGTCGTCGATGGCGAAGCCCCAGTACACCCAGCAGGCGGTGACCCAGAGGCGTTCGGAGTCAGCCTCGGGAGCGAACCGGGCGTAGAACTCGGCGCTGTTGCTGCCGAGCACCCACGCGCGCTCGGCCGGGGTGCGGCAGAAGCCGAGCCGATCGATCCAGTCGACGGCCCGCCGCTCGACCTCCTCGACCTCGGGGTGGATGGCGGATTCGATCGGACAGTAGAACGGGGGGAGTTCGATGGCGGTGGCGTCCACTGCTGCTCCTGGGCGGCTGTCAGGGGTGGGTCAGTTCGCGGGGGAGGGCGAAGTGCTGCCGCTCCTCGGCGGCGCGTACGACCTCGACGTCGTCGAAGCCGTGCTCGGCGAGCCAGGCCAGGGCCTCCTCGACCAGGACCTCCGGTACGGACGCCCCACTGGTCAGCCCCACGGTGGACACGTCCCGCAGCCAGGTCTCGTCGATCTCCTCGGCGCCGTCGACCAGATGGGCGGCGTCCGCGCCGGCCTGCGTCGCAACCTCGACCAGCCGGGCCGAGTTGGAGGAGTTCCGCGAGCCGACCACGATCACCAGCTCGCACGCGGCAGCGATCCGCTTCACCGCCGTCTGCCGGTTCTGGGTCGCATAGCAGATGTCGTCGCTGGGCGGGCTGAGCAGCGCGGGGAACCGCTCCTTGAGCGCGTCGACCGTTTCCATCGTCTCGTCCACCGACAGCGTCGTCTGCGACAGCCAGACCACACGCCGCTCGTCACGGACCTCCAGGGCCGGTACGTCGTCCGGTCCGCCCACCAGGTGGATGCGGTCCGGTGCCTCACCCATCGTGCCGATCACTTCCTCGTGCCCCTCGTGACCGATGAGGAGGATGTCGTAGCCCTCGCGGGCGAAGCGCCGGGCTTCCTTGTGGACCTTGGTCACCAGCGGGCAGGTCGCGTCGATCGCGGTCAGTCCGCGCCTGGCGGCCTGGGCGTGGACCTGCGGGGCGACGCCGTGCGCCGAGAAGACCACGACGGCGCCCTCGGGTACCTCGTCGGTCTCCTCGACGAAGATCGCGCCCTTCCTCTCCAGAGCGCGGACCACATAGGTGTTGTGGACGATCTGCTTGCGGACGTAGACCGGCGCCCCGTACCGCTTCAGGGCCTTCTCCACGGTGATGACGGCACGGTCCACGCCGGCGCAGTAGCCGCGGGGCGCGGCGAGCAGGACCCGCCGGCGGCGTGTGGTCGCGGACGGATCGACGGGATGGAGGGAGGAGGGGCCGGAAAGGGTCATGAGGTCCTCACGGTGACGGCGGTGGCGAGCTGGTACAGCGCGGCCCGGACGGACTGCGGGAACGGGGAACGTTCGAGGGAGTCGACGGCCTGCTGACGGCGCTCGCGGATCATGCGCTCGACGGTGTCCAGCGCGCCGGTGGTACGCAGAACACCGCGGACGGCGGCGGCACCGTACTCATCAAGGCGAGGATCACCCACCAGCGCCCGCAGCACACGGGCCTGTGCCCGGTCGGCCTGCTGCAGAGCGATGGCCAGCAGCGCGGTGTGCTTGCCCGCGCGCAGGTCGTCCAGGCGCGGCTTGCCGGTCACCGAGGGGTCGCCGAAGACCCCGAGCACATCGTCGCGCAGCTGGAACGCCTCGCCGAGCGGAAGACCGTAGGCACTGCACGCCTCAAGTGTCCGCTCGTCCCCGTCGGCGAGGGCAGCGCCCAGTTGCAGGGGGCGTTCCACGGTGTACTTGGCCGTCTTGTACCGGGCGACGGTCAGCGACGCCTCCAGGCCGCTGTCGAGGTCCGTGCTGATGAGCAGGTCGAGGTACTGGCCGTACATGACCTCGCTGCGCATGGCGTCCAGCACGGGACGGGCGGCGGCCAGCCGGGCGGAGGACAGTCCGCCGGCGTGGAGGAGTTCGTCGGACCAGACCATGGCGAGGTCGCCGAGCAGAATCGCGCCGTTGACCCCGAAGCTCTCGGCGTCCAGGAGACCGAGGCGTCCGCACACGCGGGCGGCCAGGGTGCGGTGGACCGTGGGGTGCCCGCGCCGGGTGTCGCTGCGGTCCATGATGTCGTCGTGGATGAGGGCGAACGTGTGGAAGAGCTCCAGCGAGGCGGCGGCGGGCACGACGGGTGCCAGATCCCCTCCGCCCGCCGCCAGCCAGCCGCAGCAGCACAGGACGGGGCGCAGCCGCTTGCCGCCCGCACTGAGCAGGCCGCGCAGCAGCTCGGTGAACTGGCGCAAGTTGTCGTCGGCACCGGTGCGGGCCTTACCGTCGAGGAACTCCTCCAAAGCCGCCTCGACGGCCGCTGGTACGTCATCGAGGCCTGGGGCGTGGACGACGGTTGCGGTCATGACGTCTCCTCCTCGGCGAGGCGGAGAGCCTCCTCGACGAGGGTTTCCACGATCTTCGACTCGGGGACGGTCTTGATGACCTCGCCCTTGACGAAGATCTGGCCCTTGCCGTTGCCGGACGCGACACCGAGGTCGGCCTCGCGGGCCTCGCCGGGGCCATTGACGACACAGCCCATGACGGCGACGCGCAGAGGATGCGGAAAGCCTTCGAAGGCCGCCGTCACCTGGTCGGTGAGCCGGTAGACATCCACCTGGGCGCGACCGCAGGAGGGGCAGGAGACGATCTCCAGGTGGCGGGGGCGCAAGCCCAGGGACTGGAGGATCTGCTCGCCTGCCTTGACCTCTTCGACCGGAGGCGCCGACAGCGAGACGCGGATGGTGTCGCCGATGCCCTCGGACAGCAGAACTCCGAAGGCGACGGCGGACTTGACGGTGCCCTGGAAGGCAGGTCCGGCCTCGGTCACCCCCAGGTGCAGCGGGTAGTCGCAGGAACGGGCGAGGAGCCGGTAGGCGGCGATCACCGTTTGAGGGTCGTGGTGCTTGACCGAGATCTTGATGTCGCGAAAGCCGTGCTCCTCGAACAGCGAGCACTCCCACAGCGCGGACTCCACCAGCGCCTCGGGGGTGGCCTTGCCGTACTTGGCCAGCAGCCGCCTGTCCAGCGAGCCGGCGTTGACGCCGATGCGGAGGGGTACGCCCGCGTCCGCGGCGGCCCTGGCGATTTCCTTGACCTTGTCGTCGAACTGCCGGATGTTGCCCGGGTTGACCCGCACCGCCGCACAGCCGGCGTCGATGGCCGCGAAGACGTACTTGGGCTGGAAGTGGATGTCGGCGATCACCGGGATCCGGGACTTCCTGGCGATGACCGGCAGCGCGTCGGCGTCGTCCTGGGACGGGCAGGCCACGCGGACGATCTCGCAGCCGGAGGCGGTCAGCTCGGCGATCTGCTGGAGCGTGGCGCCGATGTCCGCGGTGACGGTGGTGGTCATCGACTGCACGGAGATCGGAGCGTCGCCTCCGACGGCCACGGTACCGACCATGAGTTTGCGGCTGGGGCGGCGCGACGGGGTGGCTGGGACGGTGGGCATGCCGAGGTCTACGGCCATCATGCGCTCCACAGGGGGCTGGAAGTGGTGTCGAGGGGGCGGCCCGCGCGGGCGCGCAGAACGGAGTGGACGATGCCGTGGGTGTGCAGACCCGCAGCCTTCAGCAGTTCGGGCCGGGTGCCGTGGGACACGAAGGCGTGCGGCAGCCCGAGGTTGACCACGGGAGTGCGGACGCCGGCGTCGTGGCACGCCTGGGCGACGGCCGTGCCGACCCCGGCGGCGCGGGTGTTGTCCTCCACCGTCACCACCAGCCGGTGCATGGCCGCCAGCCGGACGACCTCCGGGGAGACGGGCAGCACCCAGCGGGGGTCGATGACGCCGGTCCCGACGCCCTGGGCGGTCAGATAGGCGGCGGCGGACAGGCAGTCGGTCGCCAGGGGGCCCACCGCGACGATCAGGACGTCACGGACACCGGGGCACGCGAGGGTGTCGACCGCGCTTCCCCGCCCTGTGCCCCCGCGGTCCACGGCGGGGATGTCGGCACCGGCGGCGGCCTTGGGGAACCGGATGGCGGTGGGGCCGTCGCCGTGGTCCAACGCCTCGCGCAGCAGGACCCGCAGCGTGGGGGCGTCGCGGGGCACCCCGACCCGCAGGCCGGGCACGGCGGACAGGACGGACAGGTCCCACATGCCGTGGTGGCTGGCACCGTCGGGTCCGGTGATCCCGGCCCGGTCCAGTACGAAGGTGACCGGCAGTCGATGTAGTGCCACGTCCATCAGGACCTGGTCGAAGGCCCGGTTGAGAAACGTGGCGTACAGGGCGACCACCGGGTGGTATCCGCCCATCGCCAGACCGGCGGCGGAGGTGACCGCGTGCTGCTCGGCGATGCCCACGTCGAAGACGCGGTCAGGGCTGACGGCGGCGAGACGGGCCAGCCCGGTGGGGCCGGGCATGGCGGCGGTGATGCCCACCAGGTCTTCCCGCCCGGCCGCCAGGGTGATCAGTTCGGTGGCGAAGACGTCCGTCCAACTCGGTGCCGGTGAGGTGCGCGGTGCGGTGGTGGCCGGGTCGGCGGCGCCGACCGTGTGCAGGCGGTCGTCCTCGTCGGCTTCCGCGGGCTCGTACCCCTTGCCTTTGACGGTGACCGTGTGGACGACGACCGGGCGGTCGGCGGTACGGGCCCGGCCCAGGGCTGCCTCCAGTGCCGTGATGTCGTGGCCGTCGACCGGACCGAGGTAGAGGAACCCGAGGTTCTCGAAGAAGTTCTGGTGGTCGGGTGGGCCACAAGTGCGTGGCCCGCCGTCGGCGCTTTGGGGGGCATGCCGCAACCCACGTAGGTGGAGGGCCAGAGCGCCGACGGTGGGGGAGTAGGAGCGGCCGTTGTCATTGAGGACGACGACCACCGGGCGGTGGGGGGAGGCACCGATGTTGTTGAGGGCCTCCAGTGCCAGTCCCCCGGTGAGAGCCCCGTCCCCGACCACCGCGACCACGCTGCGATGCCCCTCGCCGCTCAGGGCACGGGCCTTGGCCAGGCCGTCTGCGTAGGCCAGCGCGGTCGACGCGTGCGAGTTCTCGATGTGGTCGTGCGGGGACTCGGCGCGGCTGGGGTAACCGGAGAGACCGCCGCACCTGCGGAGCCGGTCGAAGCCGTCCCGGCGACCGGTCAGGATCTTGTGGACGTAGGACTGGTGCCCGGTGTCGAACAGCAGGGTGTCGCGCGGGGTGTCGAAGACCCGGTGCAGGGCGATCGTCAGTTCCACCACCCCGAGGTTCGGCCCGAGGTGGCCTCCGGCCGCGGTGACCTTGTCGATGAGGAAGGCACGGATGTGCCCGGCCAGTTGTGTGAGTTCGGAACTGCCGCACTCGCGCAGCAGGCCCGGGCGCGGAATGTCGGGGGTGACGGATGGCAGCGCCATAAACCGGATACTCCCTTCGGGAACCTGCCCACCACGCGCGGGATTTGGTCGTCTCTTCGCCCGTCTGACTGCATGGCAGCCATTCCATTGAATTGTTCTCGCCGTGCTCAGGGGAAGAATTCGGGAGCCCCGGCGGTGTTGAAGGGGTTGAATGAGGTGTGCGTCATCCCGGGTTTCTTCGCCGACTCCCGAGCGCCAAGGCACCGAGCGCCAGAGCCATTTCCTTCGGCCCCAGGTGAAACCCCGTCCGGCCTCCGGCCGGAGCCCCTTCGTCCATCGACACCCGCATGGCCAGGTCACGGTTCGTGAGGTCGCGGGTGAGGCCGCGCAGCTGTTGCGACGCCGAGGCACCGCCGGCGACGACCTCCAGGGCCGTGCGCATGACCTGTTCGGCGGAGAAGGACTCCCTGAGGAGGCCGGTGACGATGCCGGAGAGTTCCTCGGAGAACACGTCGACGAGGGAGAGTTCCGGGCACAGGTGGCGGATCGACCCCTCGATGTTGGCGAAGGACTTGCCCAGGATGGACACCATCGGGCTGGTCCGGATCCCGCGCCGCGTGGAGTGCTGGAGGACGGCGGTCAGCGTGACGCCGAAGTCGAGTTCCTCCAGGGATGCGGTGGCGATCTTCGGAACCAGCGCCGCCATGTCGTCGGCGAACGCGGCGGCCTGCGTCCACGCGGTGCAACTGCCCATGTCGATCCAGGCCCTGGCCGTTCCGGCTCCGTCGTTCATCGCCAGGTTGAGCATGAGCAGCAGGATGCTGTTGCTCATGGGACGGTCGATGCGCCCGACCATTCCCCAGTCGATGATCGTCGCCTTCTCTCCGGGGTGCACGAAGATGTTGCCCGGATGCGGGTCGGCGTGGAAGACGCGGTCGATGAAGTAGCCGCGATACATGAAGGCCAGCAGGTCGCGGCCGATGTCCTGCCGCTCCCGCACCGAGAAGGCGTCCCGGTCGGCCTCCCGTATGGGACAGCCGGGCGCCAGGCTCTGTACCAGGACGCGCGGCGTGGCGTCGACAACCCGCGGGACGGCGATGTGCTCGAATTCCCGGGCGACTTCCCGTGCCCGTTCCATGTTGCGGGCTTCCAGGACGAAGTCCAGTTCGGGGCGCATGGCGTCGAAGACCACCGCGAGCATGGCCTCGATGTCGATGACGTCGTTGAACCGGGGCATCCGCTTCGCCGTGAAGCGGGACACCCTGTGCAGCAGGGCCATGTCCTCGGCCATGACGTCGCGGACGCCGGGCCTCTGGATCTTGACTGCGACCTGCTCTCCGTCGGGGAGCACGCCGCGATAGACCTGAGCCAGAGAAGCGGTCCCCAACGGCTGTGTGGTGTCGATGTCCCTGAAACGCTGCCGCCAGCCAGGCCCCAGCTCCTCCACCAGCACCGGTTCGAAGGTGGCGAAAGGCGTAGGCGACACCTGGTCGTGGAGCTTCTCGAACTCGCTGATCATCGCCGGAGGGACGAAGTCGGGGCGGGTGGCCAGCATCTGCCCGACCTTGATGTAGAACGGGCCGAGGCTCTCCAGGGCCTGCCGTACGCTCCGGGCGCGCCGCTCCCCGACGTCCGGCCGGTCGCCGACGGGATGGCGACGCGGCCGGAACGTATGCGCGGCCTCCCGTCCGATCAGGTCACCCAGGGTGCGTGCCACCAGACGGCCTCGGCCGCTCCCCATGCACTTCCCCGCCTTCCCCTGTGTGACGACGACCGGACGGGCTCACCACGCCTACCGCTGTTCTGGGGCCATCCTCGCGATCTTGTCCTTGAGGTCGACGAGTTCGGCCTTCAACTCGGCGACCTCCCGCCGGTTCCGCTCGTGGCGGACCCGATCGCGGTCCCGGTCCCGGTCCCGGTCGCGGTCATGGCTGTCGTCGTCATCGTCGTCGTAGTCGTCGTCCAGGGCTTTGCTCAGGCTGTGGCGGATGTCGGACTCGAACTCGTCGGCGTCGTCCAGCACATCGTCGACGAAGTCCTCGGTGGCGTCGACGATGTCCCTCAGATAGCAGCTGATGCTGGAACGGCGATTACGCCTCCGCCTGGATCGGCTTCTTGCCATTGCACGGAACCTCTCTGGTCCTGCGGTCCGGAATGTGGCGCCGCTTCATACGTTCACGTCGGGGAAGGCCTTCATGCGGGCCTCAGTGCCCGTCCGTGTTGAACGTGTTGTGCGCGGCTGCACGCGTCAGCAGGCGTCCACGGCGCCGGAGTTCATCCCGGCCGACGCACGGCCGTGTCCGCGCGGCGCAGCAGGACCCGGACCGGAGGGTGGGCCGCGTGGACCCGCAGTTCCCCGCGCAGTTCGGCCAGGATCCGGTCGGCGCGGCCGGACCGCAGGTGGAGGTGGTCGTCGAGGAACCGGTGCCATGCCGTACAGGCCTCGTCCAGTCGGCCGCCGCCGAGGAGCAGCCGGGCGATCTCCGCATGAGTGAGCGCGCGGGAAAGGTACGCGGTCGCGGGGCGGTGCTCCAGGGACAGACGAAGGGCAGTGATCGCCGACGCACGGTCGCCCAGGGCGGCCAGTGTCCGCCCCTTCCGGGCGGTGACGGAGGCCCAGGAGGAGCAGGGTGCGTGCGCGTCGTGGCCTGCCGTGCCGGGGGTGGACACCTGGTGCTGATGCCGTTCCGCCGTGGCCAGGGAGGCGGTCGCCCGGCAGCGATCCCCCATCGTGGCTTGAGCGAGAGCAAGTTGGGACAGCAAAGAGGCCCGAACCTCAGGAGGGGCGTCAGCGGAAGCGGTGCTGACGGCCGCCTCGGACAGGCGCAGGGCCGTGCGGCGGTGCCCGAGGTCGAGGGCGTGGGTGCTCATGCTCCGCAGCACGACGGCGTACGCCGTGCGGTCGCCGGCCTCGGCGGCCAGGCGGAGAGCGGCGTGGTGGTAGTGCTGCGCCGCGCCGTTCTTCACGTCGTCGACGTACATACGGGCGAGCACGTGAACCAGCCGGGTCGCTTCCGTCAGCAGCCGAAGATGCGTGATCTCGTGGCTTCCTGCGTGAAGTCGGGGGACGACATCGTCGTGGAGGTAGGACACCAGGGCCGTACGAGCGTGACGTCCGCCGAAGTCGCCTGCGCGGCGGAAGAAGTCCGCGGCATCCCGCAGGCCCTCGATGTCCTCCAGACGGCCCGCAGGCCCGCTTGCTGTCGGCCGCTCTGTGGAGCGGCATGCGTTACTCCTCTCCGGCCACACAGGCACGTCAAGCCTCATGGCGCCGTAGACGGACTGCTGCACCAGGCGCCGGCGCGCGGGATCGGCATCCATCCCGCACAGCACGGCCAGACGCGCCACCGCGGACGTCTCCCTCTCGGCGATCGCCCCGCCGTACGGATCAACGGCGTCCAGGATGTCGGGAGCGGAATCCCCCATACCCAGCTCGACGAGGGGCACGGGGCGGCGCAGTCTGCGAGTGAACGCCTCGGCGATCAACTCCCTGGTGCGGAGCCGGGGAACCGACCCCGCCAGCCAGTGGGCCACCGAGGTGCGGTCGTAGCGCAGACGCATGCCGTTTTCGGCACCGATCGCGTTGACGTTCCGGGCCAGGGCCTCGTACGTCCAGTCGGCTGTGGAGAGCAGCATCCGCAGGGAGTCGTTGGCTGCACGACGGCCGGCCATCCCCCTCCTCAAAAGCATCGGACTGCCCGCGGCGGACCTCGCAGTGTCCTGGGGCAGGACATCAGAGACATGCCCGTCGCCTTGGGGGAGTTTCCCAAGCTCCTTGCCCTGGCGGGACAGCTTCAGGAGCCGCCTGCTTGTACGGGAACTTTCGGTCTGTGGGACCACGGCGGCGGGCACTGTGCGATTCCCGCGACCACTTTCTGAGCGAGTGGATCCAATTGATCACTTTCCGCTAATAGCGCGATGCCCATCGAAGGTGAAAGCGATCCCTCAATTAGCTCTTTCGAGTAATTACTAACATCAATATGTCTGGTCGAAGTGCCTGAGCGACAGGAGCGCCTTCAAGTGGCCGCATTGCCGACCGCACGGCAGCACCGCCGTGCACTACATTCACCCGCCTGAGCATCCGTAGTGGCGTGAGGGCGGGTCACGATCACCGGTCTGAATTCCGCGACCCCGGGTGGGCCTGGCCTGATCGACGGCGGAGTGGTTCAAGGCGAACGAACGGTTTGTGCCGGACGAGCTGACCGATGAGGCATGGGCGCTGGCCGAGCCGATCGTCAAGGCGTGGGAGCCGCCGCTGCGGGTAGAGGGGAGAGCCGATCCGCGCGTGATGGTCCAGGAAGAAACGGTGTCTCCGGAAACAGGTCTCCCGGCCCCCTCACGAGCGCCGCACCCTTGGCTCGTTCAGCGGTATGTGACATGGTACTGAGGTGAGTGCGCTGCTGACCTGCGATGTTGTCGTCGTTGGGGCCGGGATGGTGGGGGCTGCCTGTGCCCTGTACTCGGCTCGGGCGGGGCTTCGTGTTGTTCTTGTCGATCGTGGGGCGGTGGCCGGGGGGACTACCGGGGCGGGTGAGGGGAATCTGCTCGTGTCCGACAAGGAGCCTGGGCCTGAGCTTGAACTTGCCCTGTTGTCCGGGCGGTTGTGGGGTGAGCTCGCCGGGGAGCCCGGTATCGCTGCGGCTGTTGAGTACGACCTCAAGGGTGGGCTCGTTGTTGCCTCCTCGGCGGAGGGGCTCGTGGCTCTGGAAGGGCTCGCTGATGGGCAGCGGGCGGCCGGGGTCGAGGCCGTGGCGGTTGGTGCGGGGCAACTTCACGATGTGGAGCCGAAGTTGGCGAAGGGGCTCGCGGGCGGGGTGCTGTATCCGCAGGACGCCCAGGTCATGCCTACCCTCGCCGCCGCCCATGTCGTACGGCTCGCCAGGGCTGCGGGTGCCTCGTTGCGGACGGGGTGGACTGTCACGGAAGTGCTGCGTACGGGGGCGGGAGCGGTGCGGGGAGTGCGTACCTCTGAGGGCGAGATTCATGCACCTGCCGTCGTGAACGCTGCCGGGACTTGGGGCGGGGAGCTGGCCGCGCTCGCCGGTACATCCCTGCCCGTGCTGCCCCGGCGTGGCTTCGTCCTCGTCACCGAGCCGTTGCCGCCGCGTACGGTGCGGCACAAGGTGTACGCCGCGGACTATGTGGCCGACGTGGCCAGTGACTCGGCGGCGTTGCAGACCTCGCCGGTGGTGGAGGGGACGGCCGCCGGGCCCGTACTGATCGGGGCCAGCCGGGAACGGGTCGGCTTCGACCGGGCCTTCTCGTTGCCCGTCGCGCGGGCGCTGGCGGCGGGGGCTACGCGGTTGTTTCCGTTCCTGGAGGGGGTGCGGGCGATGCGCGGTTACCTCGGCTTCCGCCCGTACATGCCCGACCATCTGCCCGCGATCGGGCCGGATGCGCGGGTGCCCGGTCTCTTCCACGCGTGCGGGCACGAGGGGGCGGGGATCGGACTCGCCACGGGGACCGGGCACTTGATCGCCCAGGTGCTGACCGGGAAGACCTCGGATCCCGATCTCGACCTCGACCTCAGTCCGTTCCGTCCCGACCGTTTTCCCGAGGAGGGTCCGTGAGATCTCCGCTGGAGTTGGTGGGGGCGCGGCCGGGGCCCGCCTTCACCGTCACCTTCGACGACCGTGAGATCACCGTCCTGCCCGGCCAGACGATCGCCGCCGCGCTCTGGGCGGCGGGCATCACGTCATGGCGTACGACCCGGGGGAGTGGTGAGCCGCGCGGCGTCTTCTGCGGGATCGGGGTCTGCTTCGACTGCCTGGTGACCGTCAACGGACGGGCGAACCAACGCGCTTGTCTGGTGCGGGCGGAGGCCGGGAATGTCATCCGTACGCAGGAAGGGACCGGCCATCGTGGGCATCATGGCTGAGGGGCCGCACCTCGCGGTGGTCGGTGCGGGTCCTGCGGGGCTCGCGGCGGCACTCGCCGCTGCCGCGCGTGGTGTCCGCGTGACCCTGATCGACTCGGCTGCGGAGGCGGGCGGCCAGTTCTACCGTCAGCCTGCCGCGGCGCTCGGCGCGCGCCGTCCGCAGGCCCTGCACCACCAGTGGCGCACATGGGAACGGCTGCGTGATGGTCTCGCGGCGCATGTAGCGGGGGCTCGCATCACGCATCTGGCGGACCATCACGTGTGGTTCGTGGAGCCGACATCAGACGCGTTCGTCGTCCACGCCCTCCTCGGTCCCGAGCAGGAACAGTCCGTCGCCGTCCGTGCTGACGCCGTGCTGCTCGCCACCGGTGGGTATGAGAAGGTCCTGCCGTTCCCCGGGTGGACCCTCCCCGGAGTGGTCACCGCGGGTGGGGCGCAGGCCATGCTCAAGGGCGGGCTCGTGTTGCCGGGGCGTACGGCCGTGGTGGCGGGGACCGGGCCGTTGCTGATGCCGGTGGCGGTCGGGCTCGCGGCGGCCGGGGCGGAGGTCGCCGCGCTCGTCGAGTCCGCCGGAGCGAGGGCCTTCGCGGGGCATGCCAGGACGCTGGCCGCACACCCGGCCAAGCTCGCCGAAGGCGCCCGGTATGCCGCCGAGTTGGCCCGGCGCCGGGTGCGGATCAAGGCCCACCACACCGTAGTCGCGGCGCATGGCAGCAACCGGGTCGAGGCCGTGACCGTTGCCGCGCTGGACGGCGGCGGGCGGGTCCGGCCCGGCACCGAGCGGCGTATCGCCTGCGACACCCTCGCCGTGGGGCACGGCATGCTGCCGCACACCGACCTCGCCGAGGCGCTCGGCTGCCGTCTCGACGGGCCGGGCGTCGCCGTCGACGACGAGCAGCGCACCGATGTGCCCGGCGTCTGGGCGGCCGGGGAGACCACCGGGATCGGCGGCGCCGTGCTGTCGCTCGCCGAGGGCAGGATCGCCGGCCTCTCGATCGCGGCCCGGCTCAACTCCCGTACGCCTGACGCGGGTTCGTACGAGGCTGCCGCCAAGGCCCGTACCCGACTGCGGGAGTTCTTCACCGTCCTCGACACCGTCTACGCCCCGCCCGCCCACTGGACTGAGCAGGTCACCGACGACACTGTCGTCTGCCGCTGCGAGGAGGTGCCCGCCTCCGCGATCCGGGAGGCCGCAGGCGAGCTCGGCGCCGGTGACATACGCACCGTGAAGCTGCTGACGCGGGCCGGGATGGGCTGGTGCCAGGGACGGATGTGCGCTCCCGCCGTCGCAGGGCTCGCCGGTTGCGAACTTGCCCCGTCCCGGCGGCCGTTCGCCCGGCCCGTACCGCTCGGCGTGCTCGCCGGAACCGACTTCGGCCGGCACCACACGGACTCCACAGACTCCACGGACCCCACCGAGGAAGGATCCTCATGACCGACCACCGCCCCTGGCGCGGCGTCCTCGTCGCCACCGCCCTCCCGCTGCGCGACGATCTCTCCGTCGACTACGACAAGTTCGCCGAGCACTGCGCCTGGCTCGTCGAGAACGGCTGCGACGGCGTTGTACCGAACGGTTCCCTCGGCGAGTACCAGGTGCTCACCCCCGAGGAGCGCGCCAAGGTCGTCGAGACGGCCGTCGCCGCGATCGGTGGAGAGCGCGTGATGCCCGGCGTCGCCGCCTACGGGTCCGCCGAGTCCCGCCGCTGGGCCGAGCAGGCGCGCGACGCCGGCTGCCGCGCGGTGATGCTGCTGCCGCCCAACGCCTACCGCGCCGACGAACGCTCGGTCCTCGCCCACTACGCCGAGGTCGTGAAGGCGGGGCTGCCCATCGTGGCGTACAACAACCCCATCGACACCAAGGTGGACCTCGTACCCGAACTGCTCGCGAAACTGCACAGCGAGGGGTACATCCAAGGCGTCAAGGAGTTCTCGGGCGATGTCCGGCGCGCCTACCGGCTGGCCGAACTCGCCCCCGAACTCGACCTGTTGATCGGAGCCGACGACGTGCTGCTCGAGCTGGCGATCGCGGGCGCCAAGGGCTGGGTGGCGGGCTATCCGAACGCGCTGCCCGCCGCGAGCGTCGAGCTCTACCGCGCCGCGGTGGAGGGTGACCTCGACACCGCACTGCCTCTCTACCGGCAGCTGCACCCGCTGCTGCGCTGGGACTCGAAGGTCGAGTTCGTACAGGCCATCAAGCTGTCGATGGACATCGCCGGGCGGCACGGCGGCCCGGTACGCCCGCCGCGCGTCCCGCTCCTGCCGGAGCAGGAGGCAGCCGTGCGCGCCGCCACCGAGAAGGCCGTCGCGGCAGGGCTCGCATAAGGAGGAGGCACGGTCATGCGCAGCAAACTCGTCCTGCACGCCGTCGACTCGCACACCGAGGGCATGCCGACCCGGGTGATCACCGGCGGCATCGGCACCATCCCGGGCGCGACCATGAACGAGCGGCGCCTGTACTTCCGTGAACACCGCGACCACATCAGGCAGTTGCTGATGAACGAGCCGCGCGGGCACTCCGCGATGAGCGGCGCCATCCTTCAGCCGCCCACCCGCCCCGACTGCGACTACGGGGTCGTCTACATCGAGGTCTCCGGCTATCTGCCCATGTGCGGGCACGGCACGATCGGCGTCGCCACCGTGCTCGTGGAGACAGGCATGGTGGAGGTCGTCGAGCCGGTCACCACCATCCGGCTCGACACCCCGGCCGGACTCGTCATCGCCGAGGTCGCGGTGGAGGACGGGGCCGCCAAGGCCGTCACCCTCCAGAACGTGCCCTCGTTCTCCGTCGGCCTCGACCGAAAGGCCACGCCGGCCGACGGGCGGACGGTGACGTACGACCTGGCGTACGGCGGGAACTTCTACGCGATCCTGCCGATCGACCAGCTCGGGCTGCCCTTCGACCGTGCCCGCAAGGACGACATCATCGCCGCCGGTCTCGCCCTGATGGACGCCATCAACGAGGAGGCGGAGCCCGTCCATCCCGAGGACCCTTCCATCCGCGGCTGCCACCATGTGCACTTCGTCGCCCCGGGCTCCGACGCCCGGCACTCGCGCCACGCGATGGCGATCCACCCCGGCTGGTTCGACCGCTCACCCTGCGGTACAGGGACCAGCGCGCGCATGGCGCAGTTGCACGCGCGCGGTGAACTCCCGCTGCACACCGAGTTCGTGAACGAGTCCTTCATCGGGACGCGGTTCACCGGGCGGCTCCTCGGGACCACCGAGGTCGCCGGGATCCCGGCCGTGCTGCCCAGCTTCACCGGGCGTGCCTGGGTGACCGGCACTGCCCAGTACCTGCTCGATCCGTCCGACCCATTCCCGGCCGGGTTCGTCCTCTGAGCCCCGTCGTTACCAGGAGCCACCCTCATGCCCGCCCAGCGCACCAGCACCCGGTCCGCCGCCCCCGCCCTGCCCACCCTCGGCGGCCTGAAGCGCAACTACCGAGAGCGCGTCGCCGACGCCCTGCGCGCCGCGCTGATCGCCGGGGAACTGCGCCCCGGCGAGGTGTACTCCGCGCCGACCCTCGCCGCCCGCTTCGGTGTCTCGGCGACGCCGGTACGCGAGGCCATGCTCGACCTCGTCAAAGAGGGCCTGGTCGACACCGTGCCGAACAAGGGCTTCCGGGTCACCGCCGTCTCCGAGAAGCAGCTCGACGAGTACACCCACATCCGCTCGCTCATCGAGATCCCCACGACCGCAGGTCTCGCCACCACCGTCGACCCCGTCGCCCTGGAGGCGCTGCGCCCCGCCGCCGAGGAGACCGTCACAGCTGCCGCGGCGGGCGACCTCATCGCGCACGTCGAGGCGGACACCCGCTTCCACCTCGGCCTGCTCGCGCTCGCCGGCAACGAGCATCTGGTCGAGGTGGTGCGCGACCTCCGCAAACGCTCCCGCCTCTACGGCCTGCAGGCGCTGGCCGAGGCGGGCCGCCTGGAGGACTCCGCGAAGGAGCACCTGGAGATTCTGGAGGCGCTCGCGGCCCGCGACGAGGAGGCGGTACGCGCGGTCATGACCAGGCATCTCGGGCACGTACGGGGCTTGTGGGCCGCCGGATGATCCTCCGCGCCCCGCGGGGATGACTGGTCGGATAACCGCCGGACGGGACAGCACCGTGCAGGGTCGGCCCTCCCTTCCAGGCAGCCGCGGTTCGTCGAATCCCCCCACTCAGTTGGGTAGTTCGGACGGATCTGCACCCGGACCTGGACCGTCGCAGAGGACCACCGATGCATTGGACGCCCTGTGAACCGAACGCATACGTTCAAAGGCATGGGTGATATCCCTCGTCGGCGCTTGATCATGCTCGATGTGCTGGCCGCAGTCGGGTTCGCGCTGCTCCCGCAGGTGTCGGTGCTGCGGCCGGCCGTCAGCGGCGAGGTGAGCGGCAGCACCGTATGGCTGCTGTCGCTGAGCATCGCACTGCCGTTGGCTGTCCGGCGGCTGTGGCCCGTGCCGGTCTTCGGGTTCGTTCTGACCACCGCGTGCGTGGCGCTGGCGGTCGGTGTCGGACCGGCCCCGTTTCTGGCCACGGCCTACGCCCTGTACATGGTGGCCACGACGAGGAGGCGGCAACCAGGACTGTCCGCGGTTTTCATCGCCGGGCTGTGCGCGGCGGGCGCAGCCCTGCTCACGGCGACAGGAGGGCAGAGCTACCAGGGCGGGACCAAGGTCGTGCAGGTCGTGTTCGGACTGCTCGTCCTCGGCGCCACCTGGGCGGCGGGGACGGCCGTCAGGGAACGGCGGGAGAGCACGCGGCGCGCCATCGAGCAGGCGACCGAGCAGGCGAAGGTCGAGGAACGCCTCCGCATCGCACGTGACATCCACGACGTCGTCACGCACAGCGTGGGCCTGATCGCGGTCAAGGCCGGTGTTGCCAACCACGTGGTCGACACCCGCCCCGAGGAGGCACGGGAAGCCCTGACCGTCATCGAGGACGTGGCCCGCAGTGCGCTGCGCGACATGCGAGCCACCCTCAATGTGCTGCGCCGGGAGCAGGAGGGCGGAGCTCAGGATCTCCGGCCGGTTCTCGGGCTGTCGGACCTGCCCGCTCTGGTGCGGACGGCAGAGGCGGCGGGTGTACGCGTCGACCTGCGGTCCCGGTGCGCCGAGGAACCTCCAGACGGGGTGGCGCTGTCCGCGTTCCGGGTCGTCCAGGAGGCGCTGACCAACATCATCAAGCACGCCGCGCCGACCGGCTGCCGGGTGCATCTCACCGCGGAGCAGGGCACGTTGACGATCGACATCGCCGACGACGGTCCTGGACCCGGGCAACGGCCGACCGTGCCCGGCGGCGGAATGGGCCTCGTCGGGATGAAGGAGCGAGTCGCCGCGCACGGCGGCACCCTCACCGCCGGGCCGCAGCCGGGCACAGGTTTCCGGGTGCTGGCAACGCTGCCGTACTGAGCCGGACTCATTCGCAAGTATGGCTTCGGCCCGCCAAGGCCGTCCGGTAATCCCAACCCCGGACCGATGTGGCCGACGGGGGCGCTCGACAAGACTCACCATGTGATTGACGTCCAGAACTTGACCAAGCGGTATGGGCAGAACACCGTCGTGAGCGGCCTCACCTTCACGGTGCGGTCAGGGGCCGTCACCGGATTCCTGGGCCCCAACGGAGCCGGGAAGTCCACGACGATGCGGATGATGCTCGGCCTCACCCGCCCGGACACCGGATCCGCGAGCATCGACGGCCGCGCCTATCACGAACTGAGGTACCCGGCCCGACATGTGGGTGCCCTGCTGGAGACATCGGCCCCACATCGCAGCCTTACCGCCGCCGACCATCTGCTGTGGCTCGCACAGAGCAACCGGATCGCCCGGCAACGGGTCGGAGAGGTCCTCGAGATGGTCGGCCTGACGGGAGTGGCGCGGCGGCGGATCAGCACGTTCTCCCTCGGGATGGGCCAGCGGCTCGGCCTGGCCGCGGCCCTGCTCGGCGATCCGCCCGTCCTGGTGCTCGACGAGCCGGTCAACGGCCTTGACGCAGAGGGAATCCGGTGGCTGCGGGAACTGCTGCGCTCGATGGCTGCCGAAGGCCGGACCGTCCTCGTCTCGAGTCACCTGATGACCGAGATGTCCATGGTCGCGGACCATCTGATCGTCATCAGCCGCGGGCAGCTCCTCGCGGAGACCAGCATGTCGGACTTCATCCAACGCCATGGACGGACGTACGTACGCGTCCGGACACCGGAACCCCTGCGGCTCAACAGGGAACTGGAACAGAAGGGTGCCTCGCCGAGGCCTGCTTCGGACGGCAGCCTGGAAGTCGAGGGCATGTCTGCGGCCGAGATCAGCCGACTGGCTGCGGCCGGCGGGCTCTCGCTCGAGGAACTGAGCACCCACACGGAATCCCTTGAGGACACTTTCCTCAAGATCATCGGCAACGGAGGAAGCAACATCCATGTCTGAGACGGTCGCGGCCATACGGGCTGAGTTCACCAAGCTGCGAGGCGTCCGAGGCACGTTCTTCGCACTGCTGCTGTTCGTTCCGGTAAGCGTCCTTGTCGCCGTCCTGGGCGGCTGGTCCGCGAAGGGTGCGATCGAATCCGACAGCCCCGGGCTCCGCTCCGACTTCACCCCCGAGCAGGCCGGCCTGGACGGCATCCTGTACGGCCAACTCGCCCTGATCGTCTTCGGAGTGCTCATCGTTTCCAGCGAGTACGCGTCGGGCATGATGCGGGTCTCGCTGCTCGCCGTGCCCCGGCGCGGTCGGCTCTACGCAGCGAAGACGGCCGTCACCACTGTCGCCGCCGCGGCCGTCGCGATCCCCGTCACGGTCGTCAGCTACCTGGTCACCCAGCTCGCTCTCGGGCCCCACGGCGCCTCGATCGACGCGAGCGGTGTCCCCCGTGCCCTGGCCGGCGCGGTGGTCTACCTGACGCTGATGAGCCTGTTCGCGTCAGGTATCGCCGCGATGGCCCGCAGCGCCGTCCTTCCGCTGGCCATTCTGCTCCCGATGGTGCTCGCCGGGACCCAGATCCTGTCCGTCATCGGAGCGACGAAAGAGGTGGCGCGCTACTTCCCCGACCAGGCCGGCATGCGGATGCTCGACGTCGACTCGAACGACGCGTACACCGGATTCGCGGTGCTGCTCGTGTGGACCGTGGCGGCGTTGGCCGTCGGCTACTTTCGGCACAGTCGCTGGGACGCGTGACGGGACTCGTCTGATCGAACTCGCTGACCGGGTCCCCGCCAAGGATTGCGCCAGGGTCGCCGTGGGCGAACAGCGCACACCAGGTCGGTACTTCGCTGAACTCGGCGTCCACGGCGGCGGCTGTTTCGCCCCGCACCGCCGGTACTGGCAGTCGCTCGTTCCGGTTCTCACGCTCGATGAGGCGCGCTCGACGCATCGCCCTGGCTGCTCTCGTCCTCAACAGCTCGGGCAGGCAAGGCAGTTGAGAAAGCGACACTGCTAAAATCGCGGATCTCGATGGCCCGATGACCGATGACCAGCGTGCGAGGAAATGCGGAATGGCTGAGGCGGTCCGGGTGCTGATCGCGGACGATCAGGCGCTGTTGCGCGGGAGCTTCCGTGTCCTCATCGACTCAACACCGGGAATGGAAGCGATAGGCGAGGTGGGTGACGGCGCCCAAGCAGTGGAACTCGCCCGGGAACTCAAACCGGACGTCGTCCTGATGGATTTACGTATGCCCGTCATGGACGGCATCGCGGCCACGCGGGAGATCTGCTCCGACGAGACGATGGCCGGTGTGCGGGTACTGGCCCTCACGATGTTCGACATGGACGACTACGTTTACCCGGCCCTTCAGGCGGGCGCGAGCGGATTCATGCTGAAGGATGCCTCGCCGTCGGACCTGGTCGCCGGCATTCGTGTCATCGCCACCGGCGAGGGTGTACTGGCACCCACGGTCACGCGCCGCCTCATTGCGAACTTCTCCCGCAGCGACGAGCGGGCTCGGTCGGCCCCGCGGCTTGTCGGGCTCACCAAGCGGGAACAGGAGGTGCTCGTGCTGATCGCGAACGGCTTGTCGAACGCCGAGATCTCCGAGCAACTGGTGATCAGCCTGCCAACCGTGAAGACCCATGTGAGCAGCCTCCTCTCCAAGCTGAATGCCCGCGACCGCGCCCAACTGGTCATCATCGCCTATGAAAGCGGCCTCGCCGAGCGTGGGATGCCAACCTGACTGGGGGGACTCCAGCGCCCTGGGACCGCGGTGCCTGCCGGATGCTGGGCACGGGTACCGAGCGGGGTGTGGGAATGCACGTCTCTTCCTCCTCGTAGCAGGGGCTCCCGTCGCCGCGTAACGTGAGATCTCATGAAGATCCTCATCAGCGCCGACATGGAGGGCGCCACAGGCGTGACCTGGCCGGCCGACGTGCTGCCGGGGACACCCGAGTGGGAGCGCTGCCGGGCGATGTTCACCTCGGACGTGAACGCCGCCGTGCTTGGCTTCTTCGACGGGGGTGCCGACGACGTCCTCATCAATGAGGCGCACTGGACCATGCGCAATCTGCTGCTCGAGCGGCTGGACGAGCGGGCGCAGATGCTCACCGGGCGGCACAAGTCGCTGTCCATGGTGGAAGGCGTGCAGCACGGGGATGTCGACGGCATCGCGTTCGTCGGTTATCACGCGGGGGCGGGCATGGAGGGGGTGCTCGCCCACACCTATCTCGCCAACTCGATCACCGGCGTGTGGGTCAACGACGTACGCGCCAGTGAGGGCCTGCTCAACGCGCATGTCGTCGCCGAGTACGGCGTCCCCGTCGTCCTCGTCACGGGCGACGACGTGGCCTGCGAGGACGCGCTCGGCTATGCGCCCGAGGCGCTGAAGGTCGCCGTGAAGGATCATGTCTCGCGGTACGCGGCGGTGTGCCGCACCCCCGCGCGGACCGCGTCCGACATCCGCGCCGCGGCGAAGGAGGCGGTCGGACTCGCCGTGCGGTACGAGCCCGTGGACGGCGGTCCGTTCACGGTGGCGCTGGAGTTCGACGCCGAGCATCTGGCCCTGGCGGCGACCGTCGTGCCGGGTGTGGACCGGATCGGGGAGCGGAAGGTCGCGTACACCAGCGCGACGATGTATGAGGGGATCCGGGCCTTCAAGGCGGTCACCACGATCGTCTCGGCCGCCGTGGAGGAGCAGTATGGCTGACCAGCAGGCTCTGGACGAGGTCGTGGAGTTCACCTCCGGCCTCATCCGTATCGACACGACCAATCGCGGGGGCGGGGACTGCCAGGAGCGGCCCGCCGCCGAGTACGCCGCCGCGCGGCTCGCCGAGGCGGGCCTGGAACCGACGCTGCTGGAGCGCACGAAGGGGCGTACGAACGTCGTCGCACGCCTCGAAGGCAGCGATCCGTCCGCGGACGCGCTGCTCGTCCACGGTCATCTGGACGTCGTACCCGCGCAGGCCGAGGACTGGAGCGTGCACCCGTTCTCCGGGGAGATCCGTGACGGGGTCGTCTGGGGCCGGGGCGCGGTCGACATGAAGAACATGGACGCGATGATCCTCGCGGTCGTACGCCAGTGGGCGCGTGACGGCGTACGCCCCCGCCGGGACCTCGTCATCGCCTTCACCGCCGACGAGGAGGCGAGCGCCGAGGACGGCTCGGGCTTCCTCGCCGACCGGCATCCGGAGCTCTTCGAGGGCTGCACCGAGGGCATCAGCGAATCCGGGGCGTTCACCTTCCACGACGGCGCCGGGCGGGAGCTGTATCCCCTCGCGGCGGGCGAGCGCGGCACCGGCTGGCTGAAGCTCACCGCGCGGGGCCGGGCCGGGCACGGCTCCAAGGTCAACCGGGAGAACGCAGTCACCCGTCTCGCCGCCGCCATCACACGGATCGGCGCGTACGAGTGGCCGGCGCGGCTGACGCCGACCGTCCGCGCGGCCCTCACCGAACTCGCCGCGCTGTACGGCATCGAGCCCGACCTGGACGATGTGGACGGGCTGCTGGACAAGCTCGGCCCGGCGGCGAAGCTCGTCGAGGCGACCGTCCGCAACAGTGCCAACCCGACCATGCTGAACGCCGGTTACAAGGTCAACGTGATCCCGGGGGAGGCCGTCGCGTACGTCGACGGACGCTATCTCCCCGGCCACGAGGACGAGTTCCGCGCGACACTCGACCGGCTCACCGGGCCGGACGTGGAGTGGGAGTTCCACCACCACACGGTGGCCCTCCAGGCGCCGCTGGACTCACCGACGTACGCGAGGATGCGCGCCGCCGTCGAGGAGTTCGCGCCCGAGGGGCATGTCGTGCCGTACTGCATGTCGGGCGGCACGGACGCCAAGCAGTTCTCGCGTCTTGGCATCACGGGATACGGGTTCACTCCGCTGAAGCTCCCCGCGGGTTACGACTACCAGGCCATGTTCCACGGCGTCGACGAGCGCGTACCGGTCGAGGCGCTCCACTTCGGCGTCCGTGTCCTCGACCGCTTTCTGCGCACGGCCTAAGCGCTCCGCTGGATGGGCGGTTCGAAGCTGCGGGTACGTTGTGGCTGGTCGCGCAGTTCCCCGCGCCCCGGGGCCTGCGGCCCTGGGGGCGCGGTACCGCACCGCACTTCGGCAGGTCCGCTACGGAAGGGAAATGGGGGACATCGTGCAGACCTTGGCCTACGGTTCCTGGCCCTCGCCCATCGACGCTTCGCTCGCCGCCGCGCATGACGGGCACCCCGAGTACGTCGGCTTCGTCGGCGACGAGGCGTGGTGGACCGAGCCCCGGCCCACCGAGGGCGGCCGCCGCACCCTGGTGCGCCGACGTGCCGACGGCAGCGAGGAGTCGGTGCTGCCCGCCCCGTGGAACGTGCGCAGCCGCGTCATCGAGTACGGCGGGCAGCCCTGGGCCGGGACGATGCGCGAGGACGGTCCGCTGATCGTCTTCGTCAACTTCGTCGACCAGCGGCTGTACGCGTACGAGGGCGGCGAGCCGCGTCCCCTCACGCCCTTGTCGCTCGTGGGCGGCGGACTGCGCTGGGTGGACCCGCAGTTGCACCTGGAGCGGGGCGAAGTCTGGTGCGTACTGGAGGAGTTCACCGGTGACGGGCCCACGGACGTACGCCGGGTCGTGGCCGCCGTCCCGCTGGACGGTTCGGCGGAGCAGGACCGGGACGCCGTACGCGAACTCACCGACGGGCGGCACCAGTTCGTCACCGGCCCCCGTGTCTCGCCCGACGGACGACGGGCCGCCTGGCTCGCCTGGGACCACCCGCGGATGCCGTGGGACGGTACGGAACTCATGCTTGCCGACGTGGCCGGCGACGGGACGCTACGGAACGCCCGGCGCGCCGCCGGCGGCCCCGACGAATCGATCGCCCAGGTCGACTGGGCCGCCGACGGCGCCCTGCTGTACTCCAGCGACCGCACCGGCTGGTGGAACCTCTACCGCGACGGCGAACCCCTCTGCCCGCGCGAGGAGGAGTTCGGCGGACCGCTGTGGAAGATCGGCCGACGCTGGTTCGCGCCCCTCGAGGACGGACTCATCGCCGTCGTGCACGGGCGCGGCGCCACCGCGCTCGGCATCCTCGACCCGGAGACCGGCGAGGTCGTCGACACGGCCGGACCCTGGACCGAGTTCGCGTCGAATCTCGCGGCGAACGGCAGCCGGGTCCTCGGCATCGCGGCCAGCCCGCGCAGCGCGTACGAGGTCGTCGAACTCGACGCCCGCACCTGCCGCGCCCGCGTAATCGGCGACGCCCACGACGACCCCGTGGACCCCACGTACTACCCCGAGCCGCAGATCCGCACCTTCAACGGCCCCGCCGGACGCGAGATCCACGCCCACATCTACCCGCCGCACCACCCCGCCTGCATCGCCTCCGGCGACGAACTCCCGCCCTACGTCGTCTGGGCCCACGGCGGCCCCACCGACCGCGCCCCACTCGTACTCGACCTGCAGATCGCCTACTTCACCTCTCGCGGCATCGGCGTCGCCGAGGTCAACTACGGCGGATCCACCGGCCACGGCCGCGCCTACCGCAACCGGCTGCGCGAACAGTGGGGCGTCGTCGACGTCGAGGACTGCGCGGCCGTCGCGCTCGCACTCGCCGACGAGGGCACCGCGGACCGCGACCGGCTCGCCATCCGGGGCGGCAGCGCGGGCGGCTGGACCGCGGCCACGTCCCTGACGAGCACCGACGTCTACGCCTGCGGAACCATCCTCTACCCGATCCTCGACCTCGCGGGCTGGAGCGCCGACGAGACGCACGACTTCGAGTCCCAGTACCTGGAAACCCTCGTCGGACCCCTCGCCGACGTACCCGCCCGGTACGCCGAACGGTCGCCCACCGAGCACGCCGACCGGATCACCGCACCCTTCCTGCTGCTCCAGGGCCTCGACGACGTCGTCTGCCCTCCCGCCCAGTGCGAGCGGTTCCTGGCCCGGATGGAGGGACGACGCGTGCCGCACGCGTACATCGCCTTCGAGGGCGAGGGCCACGGCTTCCGGCGCGCGGACACGATGGTCCGCGTCCTGGAATCCGAACTCTCCTTGTACGCCCAGGTCTTCGGCCTCAACCCACCCGGCATCCCCACCCTGGAGCTCACCAAGTGAAGCCCCTCCTGCGCCCCCGCCGCCTGGCCCCCGGCGCCCGTGTCGCCGTCGTCGCGCCCAGCGGTCCTGTGCCCGAGGAACGGCTGGAGGCGGGGCTCGACATCCTGCGGGGCTGGGACCTGGACCCGGTCGTGGGGCCTCATGTCCTCGACCGGCACCCGGAGTTCGCGTACCTGGCGGGCACGGACGCCGACCGCGCCGCCGACTTCCAGGCCGCCTGGTGCGACCCGACGATCGACGCGGTGCTGTGCGCCCGCGGCGGCTACGGCGCGCAACGCATGGTCGATCTGCTGGACTGGGACGCGCTGCGGGCCGCGGGACCCAAGGTGTTCCTCGGCTACAGCGACATCACCGCACTGCACGAGGCGTTCGCGACACGCATGGGCCTCGTGACGCTGCACGGTCCGATGATCGCGGCCGTCGACTTCCTGAAGAACGCGCGGGCGCAGGAGCACTTGCGGGCAACGCTGTTCGAGCCGGAGTCGGTCCGGACGATCACCTCGTCCGGCCGGTCCCTGACCCCGGGCCGAGCACGGGGCGTCCTCCTCGGCGGCTGCCTCTCGCTCCTCGCGGCCGACCTGGGCGCGCCGTGGGCCCGCCCCTCGGCACGCGGCGGCCTGCTCTGCCTGGAGGACGTGGGCGAGGAGACGTACCGCCTGGACCGCTACCTCACCCAACTCCTGCGCGCGGGCTGGTTCGACGGGGTCGCCGGGGTTCTGCTCGGCTCCTGGGTCGAGTGCGCTCCGTACGAAGAGGTACGGGCTCTCGTCCTCGATCGGCTCGGCGGGCTCGGGGTGCCGATCGCGGAGGAGTTCGGCTTCGGCCACGGCGAGGGGGCGCTGACGATTCCGTTCGGGGTACGGGGGGAGCTGGACGCGGAGGGGGCAAGCCTGACGCTGGAGGAACCCGCACTTCTATAGCGCGCTCAGTACAAGTAGGGGCGCGGGGCTGTGCCAATTTGCGGCTCCGCCGCGCGGGCGCGATCAACCACAACTAGCCCGCAGCCGCCAAACTACAGAACCTCCCGAGCTCTCCGAACCGCACAACCAGCGGAGGGTTACCGTGGAAAGGTGCCAGAACCGAACCGCTACCTCGCCGAAGGCACCCTCGTAGGCATACGTCACTACCGCTACGAAGACGCCGCCGAGTTCACCGCCCGCGTGCGCGAAAGCAAGGACCTGCACCATCCTTGGCTCTTCCCGCCGGCCAGTGCCGGCGCCTACGCCGCGTACGCGAAACGCCTCATCGAGGACCCCACGAAGACCGGCTTCCTGGTCTGCGAGAAGAGCGGCGGCGACATCGCCGGGTTCATCAACATCAACAACATCGTCGAGGGCGGCTTCCTCAACGGAGCGCTGGGATACGGCGCCTTCGCGCACGCCGCAGGGCGCGGGCTGATGAGGGAGGGGCTCGAACTGGTTGTGCGGTACACGTTCGGTCGGCTCGGTCTGCACCGGTTGGAGATCAACGTCCAGCCGGACAACGCCGCCTCGATCGCACTCGCCAGCCGCTGCGGCTTCCGGCTTGAGGGCTTCTCGCCGGATTTCCTTTTCATCGACGGCGCCTGGCGGGACCACGAACGCTGGGCCATCACCGCGGAGATGCTGAGAACGTGACCCCGAGTGGCCGCCGCCTTCACGGACACTCCGCTCTGACTCCGGTGTGAACCGCGCGGCCCATGGGAACCCGGTGATCCCGCACGTCGGGAAGGAGGCAGATCCCATGAACGCCAGGCCGCACGATCCCGGGGCCGACCCCGAGGACGAGGGCATGCCGGATCTGCAGGACGGTACGCCCGAGCAGCAGGAGTCGAGTGATCCGCAGCAGCTGCCCGTGGCCGGTGACGAGCCGACGATCGCCGAGGAGCGGGACACCACCGTGAACGAGGTGATCGAACGCGAAACGCTCGACGAGCGGCTCGCGGACGAGGAGCCCGAGGTCGACGCGGAGGGTGAAGCGGGGCCGCCCGAGGAGCAGGCCGGGCTGCTCTACGACGAGCCGGATCCCGACCTGCCGCGCAACCAGGACGTGTACGCGCAGGAGGGCGCGACCCGCGGGCTCTCGGCCGAGGAGGACGCGGTGCGGATCAGGGACGAGGAGGACTTCGGGGAGGACGAGCTGACCTGAGAGCAGCCTCTACGCCGGTGCGCGCCGGTCCGCGTACTCGTACACCGTGCCGTCCGGGTGCAACGCGATCAGGTTGCGGCCCGCCGGGGTGGCCACGGGCCCTGCGAGGACCTGTGCTCCCGAGTCGGTGAGGACCTGACGGGCTTCGTCGACGTCCTCCACGGCGATCGTCGCCGAGACTTTCCGGAGGACCTCCAAGTCGGCTTCCGGTCCGCTCATCAGCAGAAAGCAGCCGACCGCGGCGACCGAGACGCCGCCGCGTTCGAAGCGCATGGCTCTGCCGCCCGCAAGCTTCTCGTAGAAGGGGACCGTAGCGTCCAGGTCCTCGACGCAGATGCGCAGCGTGGCGCCCAGAATCTCCATGCCGACGAGCCTAGTTGCGGCACGCCGGGAACGAGATCGTTTCAGCCGGATCCCGGGCCACGTGCCGGATCCCGCGCGGCGTTACGGGTGCGGAGGTGCGGGTACCCGGCCGCCATGGACCGCATCGATCACCTGGAACACCTGGACAAGCACCTGGTCGACGAACTGGCGCAGGTGGCCCGGGACGCCGTACGCGACGAACTGCGTGAGCAGACCCGCAAACAGCGCCGCGCCGCCGCCCTGTACGCCGCGTCCGGCGCCGTCGCCCTCTACGCGGGCGCCGCCCTGGCTCTGACCCTCGGGCTGCTGCTCGCGCTCGGCCTGCCCGACTGGGCGGCCGCACTGATCACCGCCGCCGTGCTCGGCGCGGTGGCGTACGTGCTGCGGGGCGCGGCCCGGCCCTCGGCCTCCCAGTCCTCGGTCTCTCAGCCTTCGGCCTCCCGGCCCATCCCGGAACAGGCCGCCGCGGACCACGGTGAGCGTGGGGTCGTCGGCGGTACGCCGCCCGCCGGGCCCGGCTCGCCCGCGTACCCGCCGGTGCCGCCCGTCGCGCCCGGCGCGGGTGCGCCGCCGTCCACGCCCACGCAGGGCGGGCCCACGGATCCCGAAGCACCGCACCACCGGGCCCGGTGAGCCATGGCGCGCCGCAGAGCCGTTGTGGTGACCGGGGCCAGCGGCGGCGTGGGCCGGGCCACGGCCCGCGCCTTCGCCGCCCGTGGCGACCGGGTGGCCCTGCTCGCCCGGGGCCGCGACGGTCTTGCCGCCGCGGCGGACGAGGTGACACAGGCCGGTGGTGAGGCGCTCGTCGTCTCCGTCGACATGGCCGACGCCAAGGCTGTCGAGGACGCCGCCCAGCGGGTCGTCGACGCCTTCGGGAAGATCGACATCTGGGTCAACAACGCCTTCGCCGGGGTCTACGCGCCGTTCACCGAGATCACGCCCGACGAGTTCCGCCGGGTCACCGAAGTGACGTACCTGGGCTATGTGTTCGGCACCAGGGCCGCGCTGCGGCACATGCTGCCGCGCGACCGGGGCGCGATCGTGCAGGTCGGTTCGGCGCTCGCGTACCGCGGGATCCCGTTGCAGTCCGCGTACTGCGGGGCCAAGCACGCGATCCAGGGCTTCAACGAGTCGGTGCGCTGCGAGCTGCTGCACGAGGGCTCGCGGGTGCGTACGACCATGGTGCAGCTGCCCGCGGTCAACACCCCTCAGTTCGACTGGGTGTTGAGCCGTATGCCGAGCCGGGTCCGTCCCGTCGCGCCCATCTACCAGCCGGAGGTCGCCGCCCGCGCCATCGTGCACGCGGCCGCGCATCCGAGGCGCCGCGAGTACTGGGTGGGCGGCTCCACGGTCGCCACGCTGGTGGCCAACGCCGTGGCCCCCGGTCTCCTCGACCGCTATCTGGCCCGTACGGGGTTCGACGCCCAGCAGGAAGCCGGGCGAGAACGAGAAGAGGCGGCCCGTTACGCCCGTTACGACGGTCACGGCAACCTGTGGACTCCGGCCGACGGGCCGCACGGTCACGACTACGGGGCGCACGGGCGCTTCGACGGCGAGTCGCTGCCGGGCAGTTCGCAGGAATGGGTGTCCCGGAACCGAGGGCGCATGGGCGCGGGACTGGCGGTCGGCGGGGCACTCGCGCTCGCCGCGCAGCTCAGGCGTAAGCCGCTGGCGGCACAGCTGCTCAGGCGTAAGCCGTTGGCGGCACAGCTCAGGCGCAAACACCGAGTCCACTGAGCCAGGATCACTGAGAGGTCCAGGATCACTGAGAGGTCAAGCGACCCGGAACTCCTCCACCTCCTCCGTCCGCAGCGTCAGCCCATGGCCGACGCCCCCGTCCGGGCGGACCTCGCCGCCCGTGGGATCCAGGGCGCCGTCGAAGAACATCGACTCGATGCGGACGTGGTCGTGGAACCACTCGATGTGGCGGAGGTTGGGGGTGGCGGCGGCGACCGCGGCGTGTGCGTGCGGGGCGCAGTGCGCGGAGATCTCCAGGCCGTGGGACTGGGCGAGGGCGGCGGCGCGGAGGAACTCGGTGAGGCCGCCGCACCGGGTGGCGTCGACCTGGAGGCAGTCGACCGCGCCGGCCGCGATCATGCGGGCGAAGTACGGCAGGTCGTAGCCGTACTCGCCCGCCGTGACGTCGCACAGCAGCGCGTCCCGGACGAGCCGCAGACCCGTCAGGTCGTCCGAGGACACCGGTTCCTCGAACCAGTCCACGCCGTGCTCGGCGAGCGCGCCCCCGACACGTATCGCCTGCTTGCGCGTGTAGGCGCCGTTGGCGTCGACGTACAACTCGGTCTGTGGGCCGATGACCTGGCGCGCGGCGCTTACCCGGTGCAGATCCCGGGCGACCGCCCGCCCCCAGCTCTCACCGATCTTGATCTTGACGCGCGGGATGTGCTGACCGTGCACCCAGCCGTTCAACTGGGCCGCCAGATGCGTGTCGTGGTACGTCGTGAAGCCCCCGCTGCCGTACACGGGCACGGCCTCGTGGGCGGCGCCGATCAGGCGGGTGAGGGGGAGTTCGAGGAGGCGGGCCTTGAGGTCCCACAGGGCGATGTCGAGCGCGGAGATCGCGCAGGCCGCGACGCCCGGCCGGCCCGCGTTGCGCACCGTGCGGCACAGCGTTTCGTGGGCGGCCGGGATGTCGAAGGCGTCGAGTCCCGTGACGACCGGCGCGAGCTGTTCGCGCAGCAGGTCACCGACGGCGGCCGGGCCGTAGGTCCAGCCGGTGCCGGTCGCGTCGCCCGCGGTCACCTCGACGATCACCATGGTCGTGGTGTCCCAGGCGAGCGTGCCGTCCGCCTCGGGCGCATCGGTCGGCACGGTGTATGTGGACACGACGGGCGGCTGGAGCTCCACCTGGACCTTCACCGGCCACCTCGCACGGTCCGGACAGCCGACTCGGTCCGGACGGCCGGGAGAGGAGAAACCGTCCGGACCGAGAGCCCATGAGGCCGGTGGACCGGCATCAGCGAACCCCCTGCTGGAGCTGGGGCAGCACCTTCGTGCGGTAGAAGTCGAAGAAGCCGCGCTGGTCGGGGCCGATCTGGTTGACGTAGACGCGGTCGAAGCCGGCCTCCGCGAACGCGTTGAGGGCGCTGACATGGTCGTCCACGTCGTCCCCGCACACCACGTTCTGGCTCACCATGTCCTCGGTGATCAGCGGCTCGAGCTGCTCGAAATGGCGCGGCGAGGGCAGCACCTGGCCCATCTCGCCGGGCAGCAGTTGGTTGGCCCAGAGCCGGTGGACGGTGCGTACGCACTCGTCGCGGTCGTGGCCGTAACAGACCTTCGTGCCACCGCTGACCGGCTTGCCGCCACCGCCGCCCTTGCGGAACTGCTCCACCATCGACTCCTCCGGCATCATCGTGATGTAGCCGTCGCCGACGCGGGCCGCGAGTGCGGTCGCCTGGGGGCCGAAGCCGGAGATGTCGATCGGGACGGGTTCGTCGGGGACGGTGTAGAGGCGGGCGTTCTGGACCGTGTAGTGGGGTCCGGAGTGGTTGATCTCCTTGCCGGTGAAGAGCTGGCGCATCACCTGGATCGACTCCTCCAGCATCTCCAGGCGGACATGCGCGGGCGGCCAGGCATCACCGAAGATGTGCTCGTTCAGGGCCTCTCCGCTGCCGACGCCGAGCCGGAAGCGGCCGTTGGTCATCACCGCGCTGGTCGCCGCGGCCTGCGCGACCACCGCCGGATGCATCCGCACGGTGGGGCAGGTGACCGCCGTGCCGATCGGGAGGGACACGGCCTCGGACAGGGCGCCGATCACGGACCACACGAAGGGGCTCTGCCCCTGCTCGTCGTTCCACGGGTGGAAGTGGTCCGAGATCCACAGCGACTGGAAACCGGCCTGCTCGGCCATCCGCGCCTGCTCGACCAGATCGGCGGGACCGAACTCCTCGGTGGACAGGAAACAGCCGTACTCGACCATGGGAACACCTCCGCGACGGGGCGGGTCGGGGTCCTCGTCCGGGTAACCCCGGGGTCCGGCGCGAAACGCCGCTGCCCAGGGCAGGCGGACGTTTGGGTGACCGGGCCAGGGGGACGCGGAAAGCCCGTACGAGCGACCCCTATGAGCGACCCGCCGGAGGCGAACATGAGTCGACCCCGCGTCGTGATCGTCGGTGCCGGCTTCGCCGGATACCAGACGGCACGCACCCTGTCCCGGATCACCCGGGGCAGGGCCGAGATCACTCTCCTGAACCCGACGGACTACTTTCTGTATCTGCCCCTGCTGCCCCAGGTCGCCGCCGGGGTGCTCGAACCACGCCGGGTCACCGTCTCGCTGGCCGGCACCCTGCCGCGCGTACGGCTGGTGCTCGGGGAGGCGGACGGGATCGACCTCGAAGGGCACTCCGTGCACTACACGGATCCCGAGGGGGACGGCGGCACGCTCGCGTACGACCGTCTTGTGCTGGCCGTCGGCAGCGTCAACAAGCTGCTGCCCGTGCCCGGTGTCGCCGAGCACGCGCACGGGTTCCGGGGACTGCCGGAGGCGCTGTATCTGCGCGATCACGTGACGCGGCAGGTGGAACTCGCGGCGGCCTCCGACGATCCCAAGAGCTGTGCGTCGCGGTGCACCTTCGTGGTGGTCGGCGCCGGCTATACGGGGACCGAAGTCGCCGCCCAGGGACAGCTGTTCACCGACGCGCTGGTACGCAAGCAGCCGCTCAGGCAGGGCATACGGCCGCGCTGGCTGCTGCTCGACATCGCCCCGCGCGTGCTGCCCGAACTCGACGAACGCCTCTCGCGTACGGCCGACCGTGTACTGCGGGGGCGTGGCGTCGAGGTCCGCACGGGGACCTCCGTGGAGGAGGCGACGCCGACCGGAGTGCGGCTCAGCGACGGGGAGTTCATCGACACGCGCACCCTTGTGTGGTGTGTCGGAGTACGGCCCGATCCGCTGGTCGAGGGGCTCGGGCGGCCGCTGGAGCGTGGTCGGCTGCTCGTCGACCCGTACCTCCAAGTGCCGGGTCATCCCGAGGTGTTCGCGTGCGGGGACGCTGCCGCCGTGCCGGATCTGGAGAAGCCGGGGCAGTACACGCCGATGACCGCCCAGCACGCCTGGCGGCACGGTAAGGTCGCGGGCCGCAACGTCGCCGCGTCGCTCGGCTTCGGCGAGCGCCGCGTCTACCGCCACCGCGACATGGGCTTCACCGTCGACCTCGGCGGCGTGAAGGCCGCCGCGAATCCGCTCGGCGTCCCGCTGTCCGGTCCGCTCGCCGGGGCCGTCACCCGCGGCTACCACCTGGCCGCGATGCCCGGCAACCGCGTCCGGGTCGCCGCCGACTGGTTCCTGGACGCCGTACTCCCGCGCCAGGCCGTCCAGTTGGGCCTGGTCCGCTCCTGGTCGGTCCCCCTGGAATCGGCTTCTCCGGAACTGGCCCGGGTGGCCGGTGGCCCACCACCGCAGAGCCGCCCCGCTCCGGTCACGCGCGGGACGCCCGCCGCGACGCAGGGGGCCGACACCCAGGCGGTCCCGGATCCGGGCAGGCCGGGAGCGACGGGGCCGAGAAAGTCGGCGGTGCTGGATCCCGGGAGGCCGGGGGTGCCGGGTGACGACCAGCCTGGTTCCGCTGACGCGAGGGAACAGGGCCGTGGCGGGCCCGGTGCCGACGGTTCCAGTCCTGCCGGTTCCGGCCCTGGCAGGCCCGCGACGCCCGGTGCCGACGAGCCTGCCACCGGTCCGGACAGGCCCGCCTCCGCCGAGCCGGTGGCATCCGGCCCCGACGGGCCCGGCTCTGGCCGGCCGGAAGCGTCCGGCTCCGACGAACCCGGCGCCGGTCGGCCGGCGACATCCGGTGCCGACGAGTCTGTCTCCGGCAGGTCTGCGGCGTCTGGTTCGGGTGAGTCCGTCGCGTACAGGCCTATGGCTTCCGGTTCCGGCGGATCCGGCTCGGGTCGGCCGGAGACACCCGGCAAGCCCGACCCCGCCCGGCCGGAGGCATCCGGTACCGACAGGTCCGTCCCCGCCGCGCCGGAAGCGTCCGGCACCGACGAACCCAGCCCCGGCCGGCCGGAGGCACCCGGCTCCGACAAGCCCGCCCCCGCCGCGCCGGAGGCATCGGGTCCCGACAAGCCCCGTCCCGCCCGGCCGGCAGGCCCCCGCCCCGACAACCCCCCGGAGGGACCGTCATGAAGAGCCGTCAACTTGCCGAGCTGGCACAGCAGTTGCGGGTGGACAGTGTGCGGGCGGCGGCTGCGGCCGGGTCCGGGCATCCGACGTCCTCGATGTCCGCCGCCGATCTGATGGCCGTGCTGCTCGCCCGGCATCTGCGCTACGACTTCGAGCGGCCCGCGCATCCCGCGAACGACCGGTTCGTCCTCTCCAAGGGACATGCCTCGCCGCTGCTGTACGCCGCCTACAAGGCGGCCGGGGCCATCAACGAGACCGAGTTGATGACCTTCCGGCGGCTCGGGAGCCGGCTCGAGGGGCATCCGACGCCGCGGCGGCTGCCGTGGGTGGAGACGGCCACCGGATCGCTCGGGCAGGGGCTGCCCGTCGGCGTCGGGATCGCCCTGTCGGGTAAGCGGCTCGACCGGGTCGGCTACCGGGTCTGGGTGCTGTGCGGCGACAGCGAGCTGGCCGAGGGCTCCGTATGGGAGGCGGCCGAGCACGCCGCGTACGAGCATCTCGACAACCTCATCACCATCGTCGACGTCAACCGGCTCGGCCAGCGCGGCCCGACCCGGCACGGCCACGACCTCGACGCGTACGCCCGCCGCTTCCAGGCCTTCGGCTGGCACACGATCGAGGTCGACGGACACGACGTGGACGCCGTCGACCGCGCGTACGGCGAGGCCCTCTCCACCGTCGGGCAGCCGACCGTGATCCTCGCCCGCACCCTCAAGGGCAAGGGCGTCGCGGCTGCCCAGGACCGCGAAGGACTGCACGGCAAGCCGCTCAAGGACGCCGACGAGGCGATCGAGGAACTCGGCGGAGTGCACGACGTCCGCGTCGAGGTCCAACCCCCGCCCGCCGCCCGGATGCTGCACGCCGTACGGACCGGACACCTCGACCTGCCGCGCTACGAACTCGGCGATCAGGTCGCCACCCGAGACGCCTTCGGCCAGGCGCTCACCGCGCTCGGCACGGCTCGCGGCGACATCGTCGCCCTCGACGGCGAGGTGAGCGACTCGACGCGCTCCGAGTACTTCGCGAAGGACCACCCCGACCGGTTCTTCGAGTGCTACATCGCCGAGCAGCAGCTCGTCGCCGCCGCCGTGGGATTGGCGGCCCGCGGCTGGGTGCCGTACGTGTCGACCTTCGCCGCGTTCCTCACCCGCGCCCACGACTTCATCCGCATGGCGTCGATCAGCGGCAGCGGGATCAACCTGATCGGCTCGCACGCGGGCGTCGCCATCGGCCAGGACGGGCCCTCGCAGATGGGCCTGGAGGACCTGGCGATGTTCCGCGCGGTGCACGACTCGACCGTGCTCTACCCCTGCGACGCCAACCAGACCGCCCATCTCGTCGCCGCGATGGCCGGCTGCGAGGGCATCCGCTATCTGCGGACCTCGCGCGGCGCCTCGCCCGTCGTCTACGGACCGAACGAGGAGTTCCCGATCGGCGGCAGCAAGGTCCTGCGCGTCTCCGCCCAGGACCGGCTGACCCTCGTCGCCGCCGGAGCGACCGTGTACGAGGCCCTGACCGCCGCGGACCGGCTCGCGGAGGACGGCATCCCCGTCCAGGTCATCGACCTGTACTCCGTCAAGCCCGTCGACCGCCGCACCCTGCGCGAGGCCGCCGAGCACACCGGCTGCCTGATCACCGTCGAGGACCACCGCGAGGAGGGCGGTCTCGGCGACGCGATCCTCGACGCCTTCCTCGACGGCCGCCCGATGCCCCGCCTGGTCCGCCTCGCCGTGCGCACCATGCCCGGCTCGGCCTCGCCCGCCGAGCAGTTGCATGCCGCGGGCATCGACGCCGAGGCGATCGCGGCTTCGGCGAAGCTGCTGGTCGAGCATGCGGTCGTGCGATGAGAGCCACCGATACACGCGTACGGACCGCTGTACGCGTACGGAGGGAATGATCATGGGAGGCACACAGACCGTACGGGCCGGGCGGCGCACCGTGGAGGTGCACCGCCCCGACAAGGTGCTGTTCCCCGGCAACGGGCGGACCAAGGAGTACACCAAGGAGGATCTGGTCGCCTACTACCGGGAGGTCGCGCCCTTCATGCTGCCGCATCTGCGCGGGCGGCCACTGATGCTGGAGCGGCACCCGGACGGTCTGGACGGACCCCGGTTCATGCAGAAGAACCTCCAGGCGCACGATCCGGACTGGATCAACCGCATCGAGGTGCCCAAGGAGGGCGGCACCGTCTGCCACCCCGTGTGCGACGACACCGCCACCCTGCTCTACCTCGCTGACCAGGCCTGTCTGACGCTGCACCGCTGGCTGGCCCGGGTCGATGGGATCGACCGGCCCGACCTGCTGGTCTTCGACCTCGACCCGGCCGGGGACGACTTCGGCTCCGTACGCCGGGCGGCCCGGCAGCTCGGCGAACTCCTCGACCGGATCGAGCTGCCGTCCGCACTGATGACCACCGGCTCACGCGGCCTGCATGTCGTCGTGTCGCTCAACGGACGCCATGACTTCGACGAAGCACGCGAGTTCGCCAAGGCCGTCGCCGACACACTCGCCGACGCGCACCCCGACGACCTCACCACGGCCGCCCGCAAGAAGGACCGCGGGGACCGGCTCTACGTCGACGTACAGCGCAACGCGTACGCACAGACCGCCGTCGTCCCCTTCACCGTGCGCGCCAGGCCCGGCGCCCCGGTGGCCACACCCATCAGCTGGGACCAGCTGGACGACCCGGACCTGGGCCCCGGCCGCTGGACCATCGAGGACGCCGTCGACCAGGCCCGTACCGACCCCTGGTCCGCTCTGCCGCGCCGCGGACGGGCACTGGGACCCGCGCGGCGCAGGCTCGACGCCCTGCGATAAGGGGTTTGGCGCATGCCGTAGGGGCCACTCGGAGGGCGAGGTGGGGCCATGGCTGACACATCCAACAAATCAAGTTCACGAGGTTCCGCAGAATCCCGGAAAGACCGGCAGAACGGTCCGGCGGACGAGATGCCGAGCCCCATGGAGGTGCTGCGCCACGCGCGTGCCCAGCTCGCGGAGCTCACCGGCATGGCGGCCGAGTCCGTGTCGTCCTTCGAACGCACCGAGGACGGCTGGGCGCTGGAGATCGAGGTCCTGGAACTCGCCAGGGTCCCCGACACGATGAGCCTGCTCGCGAGCTACGAGGTGACTCTCGACCCTCAGGGCGAACTCACCGGCTACCGGCGCGTTCGCCGTTATGAACGCGGGCGGTCCGAGCCACATAGGCCCGGCGGCCGGTAGGCCGCCCACCCGCGCACACACCCGCAACCTACAAGGAGGAGCGGTCGGTATGACCGTCGTCCCAGCCCAGCAGACCGGCGGCGGAGGCGGCACCAGCGGTCTCTATGACGTGCTGGAGCTCGTCCTGGACCGGGGGCTCGTCATCGACGCCTTCGTCCGGGTGTCCCTCGTCGGTATCGAGATCCTGAAGATCGACGTCCGTGTCGTCGTCGCCAGCGTCGACACCTATCTGCGCTTCGCGGAGGCGTGCAACCGGCTCGACCTGGAGGCAGGCCCGCACAAGAGCCCAGGGCTGCCCGACATGGTCGGCGAGATCACCGAATCCGGTGCGCGCGGCAAGTCCAAGGGAGCGCTGTCCGGCGCCGCCGAGACGATCTCCGACGCCTTCAAGCAGGCCCGTGAGGAGGGCCAGGGCGAACGCCAGGCCGAGTCCAGGCCGCGTGCCCGCAAGGCCACGGCGACACGCAAGAAGGAGGAGCAGGAGTGAGCACGTACGTCTACGGCATCACCGCCGGCTCGCATCCTTCGCTTCCCGAAGGCATGGACGGCGTCGGCGACCCGGCGCGCCCCGTGCGCGTCATCCAGGAGAGCGGTCTCGCCGCGGTCGTCAGCGACGCCCCGGAAGGGCTGCGGCCCAAGCGCAAGGACCTGCTCGCCCACCAGAACGTACTGGCAGAGGTGGGCGCGGCCGGTCCGGTGCTGCCCATGCGGTTCGGCAGCATCGCGACCGACGACGCCACCGTCGCCGGGGTGCTGGCCGAACGCGCGGATCACTACAAGGAACGTCTCGACGCGTTGGCCGGCAAGGTCGAGTACAACGTCAAGGCCAGCCACGAGGAAGAGGCCGTACTGCACCGCGTGATGGCCGAGAACCCGGAGGTCCGCGCGCTCACCGAGGCCAACCGGCAGGCAGGCGGCGGCAGTTACCAGCAGAAGCTGAAGCTCGGCGAGATGGTGGTGGCCGCGGTGAAGTCCCGCGAGGCGGAGGACGCCGCCGAACTCCAGCACGCACTCGAGCCGGCCGCCGACGCCATGAGCGCGGGTCCCGAGTCGAGTGGATGGCTGGCCAACCTGTCGTTCCTGGTGGCCCGGGAGTCGGCGGAGATGTTCCTCACCGCCGTCGAGCAGGTCCGCAAGAGCCATCCGCACCTCGATGTGCGGGTCAACGGACCGCTGCCGCCGTACAGCTTCGTCGACCCGGGCCCCTCCGAGCCGGCGGACAACACGATCGGTTCGGACGCCGGAACGGACGCCGAGGTGGATCGCATCCAGGACCGGATGCAGGAGCCGGTCCAGGAATGAACCCGGGAGTGAACCCATGGGACTGATCGGTGAGGTGCTGCTGCTGCCGTTCGCTCCGGTGCGCGGCAGCGCCTGGGTCATCAGAC
The DNA here is from genome assembly GCF_000716805.1 of Streptomyces yerevanensis. Classification (NCBI taxonomy): domain Bacteria; kingdom Bacillati; phylum Actinomycetota; class Actinomycetes; order Kitasatosporales; family Streptomycetaceae; genus Streptomyces; species Streptomyces yerevanensis. The sequence goes on from NZ_JNWJ01000010.1 coordinate 110,523, forward strand.
AGGTGCTGAATGAGGCGGAGCGGATCTACTACGACCCGGCCACCATCCGGACCGAACTCGCCCAGCTCGAGGAGCGGCTCGAGTCGGGCGAGATCGATGAGGAGGAGTTCGACCGACTCGAGGACGAGCTTCTCGACCGGCTGGAGATCAGCATGCGAGGCAACGCGGGAACAGACGAGTGGACGTGACCATGAACCGAGTGGGACTGGGCCTTGCGGTAGGGGCCGGATACGTCCTCGGACGTACGAAGAAGATGAAGATGGCGTTCGCCGTCGGCTCCCTGGTGGCCGGCAAGCGGATGCATCTGAGCCCGCGGGCGCTCGCGGATCTGGTGAATCAGCAGCTGCAGAACAACCCGCAGTTCAAGGAGATCGGCGACCAGCTGCGCGAGGACCTGAGTGGAGTCGGCAAGGCAGCGTCCGGTGCGCTGGTCGAGCGGCGGATCGACGCACTGGCGGACCGGCTGCACGGCCGGACCGAGCAGGTCCGCGGGCAGCTCGCGGATGTGACACCGGACGTGCCGGGTCTCCGGGACGAAGAGGAGCCCGAGGACGAACGCGAGGAATCCGAAGAAGAGGCATCCGAAGAACCGGATGAGGCTGAGGCTGAGGGCGAGTCCGAAGAGCCGGAGGCGGAGGAGCACGAGGAGGCCGAGGCCGAGGAGCCGCAGCAGGGCGCTGCCAAGAAGGCGGCGAAGAAGGCACCGGGCAAGAAGTCGGCCTCGAAGGGGCCTGCGAGGAAGGCCCCCGCCAAGAAGACAGCGGGCAAGAAGACGGCGGCGAAGTCCGCCAAGAAGGCTCCCGCGAAGAAGACGGCCGCACGCGGCCGAGCTGCCGAGGGGAGGCAGGGACGATGACGGACACCCTCGGGACGGCGACGGGCCGGGCCAAGAACGGCCTCGGGACGGCGACGGAACAGACGAAGGAGACGAAGGGCGGCGGCCTCGGCGCTCTGGGAGGCGTGGCGCAGAGCGAAGCCGCCGACCGGCTCAAGGCGGAGCTCCAGGAATACCTCGCGGCCCAGGCCCAGCACATGCTGATCGGCTTCGGCCGCAAACTCGGCGAGACAACCGGCAAGCTCAACGACATCGCCGCGGGCAACAGCCCCGGCTTCGCCAAACTCGCTCTCGACGGCGGCCGCAAACTCGCCGAGGGCAAGGGGCCGTTGAGGTCCGCCCTGGAGCTCGGCGCGGGCCGGGCCAAGGACAAAGTGCTCGGCGCCTTCAAGGGCATGGCCGGCGGCAAGGGCAAACGCAAGGGCCGCGCCGGCAAGAAGCCCACGGTCATCATGGAGTTCATCGACGTCGGCGTGCCACTGCGCACGGCGTACGACCAGTGGACCCAGTACCAGGACTTCAGCACCTTCGCAAAGGGCGTCAAGGGCGCGAACCGCGTCGACGACACCACCTCCGACTGGCAGCTCAAGGTTTTCTGGTCCAACCGCAGTTGGAAGGCCAACACCACGGAACAGGTGGCGGACGACCGGATCTCCTGGACGTCGGAGGGCAGCAAGGGTACGACGAAGGGCGTCGTCTCCTTCCATTACCTCGCCGAAAACCTCACTCGCATCCTGCTGGTCATCGAGTACTACCCCCAGGGGCTCTTCGAGAAGACCGGCAACATCTGGCGCGCCCAGGGCCGAAGGGCGCGCCTCGACCTCAAGAACTTCGCCCGCTTCATCACCATCAAGGGTGAGGCAGAGGACAGCTGGCGCGGGGAGATTCGCGACGGCAAGGTGGTCCGCAGCCACGAGGACGCGCTCGCCGAGGAAGAGGAAGGCGAGGAGCCCGAGGAAGCCGAGGGCGCGTCCGAGGACGAGGGCCCGTACGCCGAAGAGGAAGAAGAAGGGGAAGAGGAGCCTGAGGGCGAGTACGAGGACGAAGAGGTGCCCGAGGGCGAGGAGGAAGAAGAGGAGCCTGAGGGCGAGTACGAGGAGGAGGACGAGTACGAGACCGTCCAGGGCGGGAGCCGCCGATGACCACTCCCGGCCGACTCCCCGAACCGTACGGGCGTGACACCAGCGCCAATCTCGCCGACATCCTTGAGCGTGTGCTCGACAAGGGCATCGTGATCGCGGGCGACATCCGGATCAATCTGCTCGACATCGAACTGCTCACGATCAAGTTGCGGCTCATTGTGGCCTCCGTCGACAAGGCGAAGGAAATGGGGATCGACTGGTGGGAGGACGACCCGGCGCTGTCCACGCGGGCGCGCCGGGACGAACTGGCCCGGGAGAATGCGGAGTTGCGTGCGCAGGTCGCCGCGCTGGAGCGCGGGGAAGTCGGACGCGGGGAAGCCGGGCGCGGGGAAGTCGAGCGCGGGGAAGTCGAGCGCGGGGAAGTCGAGCGCGGGCGCAAGCGTACGGAGCAGACGGAGGAGGAGGCCCCATGAGCGGTCTGCGTTATGTGTATGCCATCTGCCGCCCTCTTGGTTCCACCACCCTTCCTTCCCAGCTGACGGGCGTCGCGGGAGTGCCGCCCAAGCAGCTGACCCATCACGGACTGGTCGCCATCGTCAGTGCCGTACCGGAGGAGGATTTCTCCGAGGAGCCGCTGAAGGCCCACCTGGAGGACCTGGACTGGCTCAGCGCTACCGCGCGGGCCCACCAGAGCGTGATCGACGCGCTCACCGTGGTCACCTCGCCCCTGCCGCTGCGGCTCGCCACCGTCTTCCGGGACGACAGCGGCGTACGCACGATGATGGAGACGCAGGAGGAGACCTTCCGCCGGACGCTCAACCGGATCGAGGGGCGGGTGGAATGGGGCGTGAAGGTCTACGCGGAATTCTCGGAGTCCTCGGAAGCCTCGGAGGTCTCGAATTCCCCGAGGTCTTCTGAGGCCTCTGGACCCACAGAAATTTCCGAGGACACCGGCGCGAAAAGCGTGAAAGTCGGCTCGGGGCGCGACTATCTGCGGCAGCGGCGGCAGCAGCGCAGAGCTCACGAGGACAAATGGGAGCAGGCCGAGGAATTCGCGCGCAGGCTGCACGGCGCCCTTTCCCGGTTCGCGGAGGACACCCGCATCCACGCACCGCAGAACCCGGCGCTTTCCCGCGCCTCCGGGCGCAATGTGCTCAACGCCGCCTATCTCGTACCGCGTGCGGAATCCGAGGAATTCGTGGAACTGGTGGACCGTACGAAAGGCGATGAGCCGGGCCTCCGGGTGGAACTCACCGGCCCCTGGGCCGCGTACTCCTTCAGCGGCCCGGCGGGACAGGAGGGCGCATGACCGTCGTCGAACGCCGGGAGATCGCCCTCGTCGACCTGCTCGACCGGCTGCTCGCGGGCGGGGTCGTCATCACCGGTGACCTGACCCTGCGGATCGCGGACGTCGATCTCGTACGTATCGACCTGAACGCGCTCATCAGCTCGGTGAACGCACAGGTCCCCTCGCCCTGGCAGGAGTCGCTGTGACCGACCGGAGGAACCGTCTCGACCTCGATCCGGACACCGTGGAACGGGATCTGGTCAAGCTCGTGCTGACCGTCGTCGAGCTGCTGCGGCAGCTGATGGAGCGGCAGGCGATCCGGCGCTTCGACACCGGTGAGCTGACGGAGGACCAGGAGGAGCGGATCGGACTGACGCTGATGCTCCTCGAGGACCGGATGGCCGAACTCCGCGATCGCTACGGACTGCGGCCCGAGGACCTCAATCTGGACCTCGGGCCGCTCGGACCACTGCTCCCGAAGGAATAGCGGACAGCGCACTACCGCAGGGGAAGTGGGCCTACCAGCGATACCAACGGGACCTGGTGCCTGTCGTGGTGGTGCTGCGCATCAGGAAACCGAGCAGCCACACAACGAGAACAATCAGGGCGATCCACCAGAGCACTTTCACCGCGAATCCGGCACCGAAGAGAATCAGCGCCAGCAGCAGTACCAGCAGGATGGGAACCATGTCTGAAACCTCCTCCTGCTGTCCGGGTTTCCCGAACTGGAGGAATCAGACCGGCTCGGACCGGATTTTCATGATGGCTTTTCAGACCGGCTTTCGGCAGAGGATTTCTCCGTGCAGGCAGGAGAACCACGCGTCCTCCTGCTGCCCCCATTCCCGCCACGCCTCAGACACCGCCCGCAGTTGATCCTCCGTCGCATGGCCGCCTTCCGTGGCACGCTCCGCGTACGCCGAGGCGAGAGTGCGGTCCGCCCACAGGCCGCTCCACCAGGCGCGCTCCTCGGCGGTGGCGAAGCACCAGTTGCTGGAGGAGGAGGCGATGTCGGTGAAACCGGCCTGCAGCGCCCAGGACTTGAGACGCCGCCCGGCATCCGGCTCACCGCCGTTGGCGCGAGCCACCCGCAGATACAGGTCCAGCCAGTCGTCCATGCCGGGCGTCCGCGGATACCAGACCATCCCCGAGTAGTCCCCGTCGCGCGCGGCGACGATGCCGCCGGGCCTGGTGACCCGGTACATCTCGCGCAACGCCCGCACTGGATCTCCCACGTGTTGCAGCACCTGATGCGCGTGGACGACGTCGAAGGAGTCGTCCGGGTAGTCCAGCGCGTGGACGTCCGCGACCGCGAACTCGACGTTCGTCACGCCTCGTTCGGCGGCCGTGGCCTGGGCCTGGTCCAGGATGCCCGGCGCCTGGTCGACGCCGGTGACCCGGCCGTCCGGCACCAGTTGCGCCAGGTCGGCGGTGATGGTGCCGGGGCCGCAGCCGATGTCCAGGATCGTCATATGGGGTTTCAGTGAACCAAGGAGGTACGCCGCCGAGTTGGCGGCCGTGCGCCAGGTGTGCGAGCGCAGCACGGACTCGTGGTGTCCGTGGGTGTAGACGGCGGTCTCCTTCGACATGGCGTCCCCTTCCGTGGTGGTACCCGTGGGGTCACCGTACGCCGTCATGTCGAATAATGAGACCCGCGTCTTGCGATACGGACGATAAGGGAAGGGTCGACCGGGTGGTCAGCGGTGGCCGAGCGGCCGGTACACCGTCAGCGCCTCCGGCAGCTTCTCCAGCGTCAACTTGCCCTCTACCTCGGTCACTTCACCGTCGTACGCCAGAAGTGTGCCGGGTGCGACGCCGTCCACCCGGAGTCCGCTGACCCGTACCGCCGCATGGACGGGGGATCGGGTCAGCGGTCCCGCGACAGCCGCGGCGAGCAGCCGGACGGCGGGTTTGCGGCCTCCGTGCACGACCCGTACGTCCAGCCGGCCGTCCGCGAGGTCGTAGCGGCGGCCGGGGATCGGGCCCATGCGGTGGTACATGCCGTTGCCGGCGAACAGCAGCCACAGCGGCCTTTCCCTGCCGCCGATCTCGGTCCGCAGCGGATGCCGGTCGGCCCGCAGCACACGAAGCGCCGCCAGCACCCCGGCGGGCCAGCCGCCGATCCGTGGCGACCAGTGGTCCCGTTCCCGCACCAGTTCGGGATAGACGCCCAGGCTGCAGGTGTTGAGGAAGCAGCCGTCGACGTCGCCGGCCTTGAAGTAGCCCACGTCCACGCGTACGGCGTCGCCGTGCTCGAGGGCCTGGCACAGATCGCGTACGTCCTCCACGCCCAGGTCGTGTGCGAAGTGGTTGAGCGTTCCGCCGGGCAGCACCGCGAGCGGCAGGCTGTGGCGCACGGCCACCTCGGCCGCCGCGTTCACCGTGCCGTCGCCGCCGCACACGCCCAGGACCACGGCCCGCGCCGCCGCCTTCTCCAACTCGGCCCGCAGCTCGGCCGCTTCGCACTCGACGACCTCGGCCTGCGGCAGCGCATCGTGGAGCTGACGTACGCGCTCCGGGGTGCCCGCCCCCTTGTTGACGACTAGTACCAGGCCCTCGCCCTCGGGAAGCGTGGGCGCGTCCACACGTGGGCGGCCCGGCGGTGGCAGCTGGTCGCGGGTCGGCACAATGCCGCGTACGGCGTAGGCGGCGCCCGCGCCCAGCGCCGCGCCCGCGAGGACGTCGCTCGGGAAGTGGACGCCCGTGTAGACCCGGGAGAGGGCCACCGCGGCGGCGACCGGGGCGACGGCCGCACCGAGGGTCCGGGACTCCAGGGCGACGCCTGTGGCGAAGGCCGCCGCCGACGCCGAGTGCCCCGAGGGGAACGAGGTGGTGATGGGCTGCCGCTCCAGCTGACGGATCAGCGGTACCGCGTGCAGCAGCGGACGCGGCCGGCGCACCGAGCGCTTGCCGAGCGTGTTGATGGTCGCCGAGGCCACGGCCAGCGAGGCGACACCCCGGGCGGCGGCGCGACGCGCCTTGGGCGAGCGGGTCGCGGCGAGGGCGGCAGCGGTGGCGAACCACAGCACGCCGTGGTTGGCGCTGCGGCTGAGCCTGGGCAGAACGCGGTCGGCGCCGGGCCAGTGCCGGGCCGCCACGGAGTCGAAGAGACGGCAGTCCAGAGCCAGCAGCCGGTCGCGCAGGCCGTGGCCGGGTTCCGGGACGGTGAGGTCTACATCTGCGGTCATAGGTTGCGGATACCCCGCAGACGCCGGACCGCGCATAACCGTTTGCCGCCCGCTCCCGCCACCCGGACAATGCCCAATCATGGGACATCTGGAAGCGGCACACCTCGAGTACTACCTGCCCGACGGGAGGGCGCTCCTCGGCGGTGTGTCCTTCCGGGTGGGCGAAGGGGCCGTGGTCGCACTGGTCGGGCCCAACGGCGCGGGGAAGACAACCCTGTTGCGGCTGATCTCGGGGGAGCTGAAGCCGCACGGCGGCACCGTCACGGTCAGCGGCGGGCTCGGGGTGATGCGCCAGTTCGTGGGCTCCGTACGCGACGAGACCACCGTGCGCGAACTGCTCGTCTCCGTCGCGCCGCCCCGGATCCGCGAGGTGGCGAAGGCCGTCGACGCCGCCGAGCACGCCATCATGACCGTCGACGACGAGGCCGCCCAGCTCCAGTACGCGCAGGCGCTCGCCGACTGGGCGGAGGTCCAGGGCTACGAGGCCGAGACACTGTGGGACATCTGCACGATGGCCGCGCTCGGCGTGCCGTACGACAAGGCGCAGTTCCGCGAGGTGCGCACGCTCTCCGGCGGTGAGCAGAAGCGGCTCGTACTGGAGGCGCTGCTGCGTGGCGGCGACGAGGTGCTGCTGCTCGACGAGCCGGACAACTACCTCGACGTGCCCGGAAAGCGCTGGCTGGAGGAGCGGCTGAAGGAGACGCGCAAGACCGTCCTGTTCGTGTCCCACGACCGGGAACTGCTGGCCCGCGCCGCCGAGAAGATCGTGAGCGTGGAGCCCGGCCCCGCGGGTGCCGACGCGTGGGTGCACGGTGGCGGTTTCGCGACGTACCACGAGGCGCGGCGTGAACGCTTCGCGCGCTTCGAGGAGTTGCGGCGGCGCTGGGACGAGAAGCACGCCCAGCTGAAGCAGCTCGTCAACACGCTTAAGAACAAGGCCGCGTACAACGACGGGCTGGCCTCCCGTTATCAGGCCGCGCAGACCCGACTGCGCAAGTTCGAGGAGGCCGGCCCGCCACAGGAGCCGCCCCGCGAGCAGGACATCACGATGCGCCTGCACGGCGGACGTACCGGCGTCAGGGCCATCACCTGCGAGGGGCTTGAACTCACCGGCCTGATGCAGCCCTTCGACCTGGAGGTCTTCTACGGCGAGCGGGTCGCCGTGCTCGGCTCCAACGGCTCCGGCAAGTCGCACTTCCTGCGGCTGCTCGCGGGCGGCGAGGTGGCGCACACGGGGGCGTGGAAGCTCGGCGCGCGCGTCGTCCCCGGCCACTTCGCGCAGACGCATGCCCACCCCGAACTGGAGGGGCGCAAGCTGCTCGACATCCTGTGGACCGAGCACGCGCAGGACCGGGGCGCCGCGATGTCCAGGCTGCGGCGCTACGAGCTGACCGCCCAGGCCGAGCAGCGCTTCGACCGGCTCTCCGGCGGTCAGCAGGCCCGCTTCCAGATCCTCCTGCTGGAGCTGGAGGGGTCCACGGCCCTGCTCCTCGACGAGCCCACCGACAACCTCGACCTGGAGTCGGCCGAGGCCCTGCAGGAAGGTCTTGAGGCGTACCAGGGCACGGTCCTTGCCGTCACCCACGACCGCTGGTTCGCCCGCTCCTTCGACCGCTACCTGGTGTTCGGCAGCGACGGGAAGGTGCGCGAGACGACGGAGCCGGTGTGGGACGAGCGGCGGGTGGAGCGCGCCCGGTAGCCGACCGGGGCGTACCTGCTGGGCCGTATCTCCTGGGGCTACGACCTTGTCTGCGGGGGTTCGGTCCAACGGAGCAGCGCGCCCAGGCCCCCCACCGGAGCCGTCTGCGGCCCGGCCTCGGGCACGGCGGGCGACAGCGACAGCGCCGGAGCGCCCGACGCGATCACGGACCGCAGCAGTGCGTCGTCCGCCCGTGCCGACCACGGGCGCGGCTCACCCAGCGTCTTCGTGTCCGTGCGCCGCACCGCCAGCTGGTCGGGAGCCTCACCGACCCACACCTCACGGTGCGTGTCGGGCCCCTCCGGGATGATCAGCAACTCGTCGATCCGGTGCTCCCGGGCCGCCTCGATCACCGCAGGTACGCCCTCGACGGCGCCGACGTTCCCGTCCGCGTCCGGCGCCCGGGCAGCCATGAACCGTTCCAGGTCCTCGGCCGCCCTGCGCCGCACATGCTCCGCGCGGATCCGCTCCACGTCCTCGTCGAGCAGCCTGCTCTCGGCACCGTGCGGCGCCTCCATGGTGCGGTCCTGCAGCCGCTGCGGCAGTCGCTCGCGCACGGCCCGCCGCTCGCGGTCATTGCCGACGAGAATCAGCAGGTCGGCCCGGGTCTCCTCCTGGCACACGGCGAGCGCGTCGGCGATCTCCGCGGCGTTGTGCTCCCAGGTGTTCTCCACCCTGAGCTGGAAGTGCCGCTCCGACCAGTCGACCGTGCTCGTACGGTGCAGGGGCCACTGCCGCCCGGTGACCGAGCCCGCCTCCCGGCTGCCCAGCGCGGAGCGCAGCTCGAAGTCGGCGCCCCGCCGGTCGACGTACGCCACCACACAGACCGGGTCCTCACCGAGCAGATCGAGCAGCGGCGCGGTGTGCGGGAGCGCCGACCAGGTGACGGACAGTCCCCCCGGCGGGGGCGTGGCCAGCGCGGGGTCGAGGACGACCTCGCCGCCCGTGGCGAACAGGGCCCGGCCATGCGGTTCCGTGGAGTGCCGCAGCTCCTCGAGCGCGGACCGCACGGCCTGGCACGTGGCCTCGTCCGCGCCCTGGTCCGCGAGCTGCCTGGATGCCGCCTGTGCCGTCAGTGACCGTTCGTGAGGGGTGCTCTCCGTGTGCTGGGAGGTGCCGAAATACACGGAGGCCCAGGGTCCCGGGTGTTCGTACAGTGGACGCAGAAAGGCGAGATCCATGGCTTCCTCCCGGATGCCGCTAGGTCGGGATATTGCTTGCCGGGCGGGTACCCGGACGCTCCGAAGGAACACGACGATCGGGGTACCGCCATGAACGGAGTCGACCCGGGGCTTCTGGACGACCAGCAGCTGATGAAAGAGCTGGAGACGATCCACCGCACACGCCACGACACGCTGCTGCACGGCTCGAACGACGCGCTGCGCGTCCACAACGAGCGGATGGCGCAGCTGGAGGGCGAATATCTGCGCCGGAACCCGCGCCGCCCTGTGGCCCCGGGCCGGACACGGGAAGGCGCGCGGGAACGGGAACGGCAGCCGGGCGGGGCGTGAGCAGCGCCCCGCGCCTCCGGCTTCCCAGGTCGGTAACTCGGTAGGTCGGACAGGTCAGTAGCTCAGCGGCGCTTGGCGAACTCCTCCAGGAACGCCTCGCAGAACGCCTTCAGATCGTCCGGCTTGCGGCTGGTGACGAGCGTCGACGGCGCGGCCTCACAGACCTGGACCTGCTCGTCGACCCAGGTGCCGCCCGCGTTGCGGATGTCCGTACGCAGACTCGGCCACGAGGTCAGGGTGCGACCGCGGATCACGTCCGCCTCGACGAGCGTCCACGGGGCATGGCAGATCGCGGCGACCGGCCGGCCCTGCTCGAAGAAGTCCCGTACGAACGACACGGCCTGCCCGTCCATGCGCAGCGCGTCCGGGTTGGCCACGCCGCCCGGCAGCACAAGGCCGTCGAAGGAACCCGCGGACGTCTCGGACACGACCTCCTGCACGGGGAACACATCGGCCTTGTCGAGATGGTGGAACGCCTGGATCTGACCGGGCTTCGTGGACACCAGGACGGGTTCGTCACCCGAGTCGATCACGGCCTGCCAGGGGTCGGTGAGTTCGATCTGCTCGACGCCCTCCGGCGCCATCAGAAACGCGATACGCATCAGTTCTCCACGTCCTCTCTCGACACGTCGTCTGTCGACGGTTCTCTCGACACGTCCTTTCTCGGCGGCTCGTCCCTTCCCGGTACGGGCCGCCGTTCCTCCCGCGCGTTCACCGGATGATGCTGCCCGGCGAGTCCTCCGGCGCGGCGCGGCTGATCTCCGCCAGAGCCGAGCCGGGGTCCTCGGAGACGGCCAGGTCGCCCAGGCTGACCATGCCGACCGGGTGGCCGTCCTCGACGACCGGCAGGCGGCGTATGGCGTGCTCGCGCATCAGCTCGACCGCGGCCGAGACCGCGTCCTCCGGGCCGATCACCACAGGGTTGGGCGTGCACACGGCATGGGCGCTCACCGTCAGCGGGTCGACGCCGTCCGCGACCGCGCGCAGCGCGATGTCACGGTCCGTCAGGACCCCGAGGACGCTGCGCTCCCCGGACACCAGGACGTCGCCGATGTCGTGGGCGCGCATGAGTTGCGCCGCTTCGACGAGCGAGGCGTCCGGACGGACCGCGACGACGCCTGGCGTCATGACTTCTCTCACGAACTCAGCCATGCTGTGGCCCTTTCCTGCATTCCCGGTACCGAGGTGGGGCACTGGTACGACGGCGGGACGTCGCCCGCAGTACCCCTATGCGGGTGCCCCATGCCTCCGCCGCTGATTCCTCGGGTTCCGCGGGTTCCTCAGGGCGGTCACCTCTCACCCCTCTCGCCGCTCGCGGCCCATACGACCGCTTCGGCCAGTTCCTGAGCGGTGTGGTAAACCGCCTTCCTCGGCAGCCGCTCCAGCGGTTCGACGAGCCCGTCGGGCGCGTGCCGGTCCCGCAGGAGGCGGATCAGTTCGCGCGGGCCGGCGGGGAAGGCCGTACGGCCCAGCAGCCGCGCCAGTTCGTTACGCACCGCCTCCTCGGAGCCCCGGCCGACGCCCGGCCTGACCGGTCCGCCCGCGACCCACGGGTCGTCGTCGGCGGTCGGCTCCGGGTCGTGCCACTCCTCGGTCCTGGTCGGATGGCCCGACCGGAGCAGGCCCTGCAGTTCATGCTTCATCTCGTCGTCCTTGTGGACGTTGAGCCGGTCGCTGCCTCGCTGCATGTCTCCCTCCAGACACTCCGGGATGGACCTCCGTGTACCCGCGCCCCCGACATCGACACGAAGCGTTTGTCCGCCCGTGGTCTGGAGACCCGATTCGCGCCCCCCAATCGCAAATCTCCTGGGGAAGGACAAGGCCATGGCGATATTCGCTGTGATGCTGCCGGTCCTGATGCTCGGCGTCGTCCTGGCGCTCGGCCGCTACGAGGAGTGGCTCCTACCGTCGAACCGCCACCCCGACGAGCCCGAAACGCCCGCACTGCCCCACTGATCGGTGACCGAGTGATCAGTGACCGAGCCGGACGGCATCGGCCCTCGGCGCCGGGGGGAACGCCGAGGGCCTGTTCGTGGAGTCGTCCGTCAGGACTTCAGACGTCAGGCGTCAGGAGTGCGGCCGTCCGTCAGTGGCGGTCGCGTCCCGGCAGGAACTCCTGGACCTTGGCCTTGAACCCCTGCCGGACCATGGACGAGCGGTCGAAGTCGCCCTTCAGGATGGCGGCGGCGGTGGCCTCCATCTGCTCCCAGGTGGCGTGCGGCGGAACCGGCGGTACGGCGGGGTCCGTCAGGAACTCGATCACCGCGGGACCGTCCGCCTCCAGACCTGCACGCCAGCCCGACTCGACGTCCTCCGGCTTCTCCACGCGGATACCGGTCAGCCCGAGGGAACGGGCGAAGGCGGCGTACTGCACGTCCGGGATCTCCTGCGAGGGCAGGAACGACGGGGCGCCCTCCATCGCGCGCATCTCCCAGGTCACCTGGTTGAGGTCATGGTTGTTCCAGACGCCCACGACGAGCCGTGGATCCTCCCATCGGTCGCGGTACTTCGCCGCCGTGATCAGCTCCGCCAGCCCGTTCATCTGCATCGCCCCGTCCCCGACGAGCGCGATCGCGGGCCGGTCCGGATGCGCGAACTTCGCCCCGATCGCGTACGGCACCCCGCAGCCCATCGTGGCGAGGGTCCCCGACAGCGAGGAGCGCATCCCGGCCCTGTGCGTCAGATGCCGCGCGTACCAGTTCGCCACCGAGCCCGAGTCGGACGTGACGATCGCGTTGCCGGGCAGCAGCGGATCCAGCGCCCGGGCCACGTACTCCGGGTTGATCGGATCGGCGGACAGCTGGGCCCGGCGCTCCATCACCTCGCGCCAGCGCGTCACGTTCGCGCACACCGTGTCGTACCACTCGCGCCCGCGGTCCGCGTCGAGCATCGGGATCAGCCGCTCCAGGGTCGCCTTCGCGTCCCCGACGAGATTCACCTCGTACGGAAAGCGCATCCCGACCATGTGCGGATCGATGTCGATCTGCACGCCACGGGCCTTGCCGAACTCCGGCATGAACTGCGTGTACGGGAAGGAGGAGCCGATCGTCAGCAGGGTGTCGCAGTCGCGCATCAGCTCGTACGAGGGGCGGGTGCCGAGGAGGCCGATCGCGCCCGTGACGTACGGGAGTTCGTCGCTCAACGCGTCCTTGCCGAGCAGCGCCTTGGCGACGCCCGCGCCGAGCAGCTCGGCGATCCGCTCCACCTCGGGCTGTGCCCCGGCGGCGCCCTGGCCGATCAGAATGGCCACCTTGTCACCGGAGTTGAGGACTTCGGCCGCCCGCTCCAGTGACTCCTGTGACGGAATCGCGGTCCACGCGCTGCGGTCCAGGCTGGAGGGGACCATCTTGAACTCGTGGGTGGGGGCGGAGTAGTCGAGGTCCTGGACGTCTCCGGGGATGATCACGGCGGTGGGGGCGCGGCGCGCGTAGGCGGTGCGGATCGCCCGGTCCAGGACGTTCGGCAGCTGCTCGGGCACTGTCACCGTCTCGATGAAGTCGGAGGCGACGTCCTTGAACAGCGTGTGCAGGTCGACCTCCTGCTGGTACGAGCCGCCCATCGCGGTGCGGTGCGTCTGGCCGACGATCGCGAGCACCGGCACATGGTCGAGCTTGGCGTCGTACAGGCCGTTGAGCAGGTGGATCGCGCCGGGTCCCGAGGTCGCCGTGCAGACCCCGAGCCGGCCCCCGAACTTCGCGTAGCCGACCGCCTCGAACGCGGACATCTCCTCGTGCCGCGACTGGATGAACCGGGGGTGGTCCTCGGCCCGGCCCCAGGCGGCCAGGAGACCGTTGATGCCATCGCCTGGATAACCGAACACGTGTTCAACGCCCCATTCGCGCAGGCGCTGCAGGACATGGTCGGCGACCTTGGTGCTCATGCGGAACCTCCCGGGGTGACGGCTGTACCGCCCGAGTCACCCGGGCGCGTCCGGGAAAACCTTCGGGTGTTTGGCGCCCGTCCAGAGGGGCAGGCGAATGTCAGTGCTTCGGACAGGAGGCACGTCCGTGGGAGCGGCGAAAACCCGCCACGGGTGTGCCTGTCGGCTCTAGGCGCGCTTCCACGGTGACTGTCCAAACCAAGGCATCACTCAAGGGAGTTGCGACGCATCATGCAGACTCACGCGAGCGCCAAGCACCACCCGCACGACGACGCCCCCGACACCGCGGAGGCGTTCCGCACCCTCGCCAAGCTCCCTCCGGGACAGCAGCGCGACACACTGCGTGCGGAGATCGTCGAGGCCTGGTTGCCCATGGCCGAGCGGCTGGCGGGACGGTTCCGCAGCCGTGGAGAGAGCTACGAGGACCTGCGCCAGGTCGCGGCGCTCGGCCTTGTCAAGGCCGTCGACCGGTACGACCCCGAGCGCGGCAACGCTTTCGAGAGTTACGCCGTGCCGACCGTCACCGGTGAGATTAAGCGGCACTTCCGTGACCACATGTGGACCCTGCACGTGCCCCGCCGGGTCCAGGACCTGCGCAACCGGGTCCGCTTCGCCAGTCAGGACCTGTCCCAGACGATCTCCGGCCGACAGCCCACCGTCAAGGAGATCGCCGAGCACGCGCAGATGAGCGAGGAGGACGTACGCGTCGGACTTGAGGCGCTGGAGAGTTTCACCGCCCTCTCGCTCGACGCCGAACTCCCGGGCAGCGAGGACGGATACTCCCTGAGCGACGCGCTCGGCGCCTCCGACCCGTCCCTGGACGTCGTCGTCGACCGCGAGGCGGTCAAGCCCCGGCTCCAGGCCCTGCCCGAACGCGAACGGGCCATCCTCTACATGCGGTTCTTCGGCGACATGACGCAGAGCCGGATCGCCGAACAGCTCGGCATCTCCCAGATGCACGTGTCCCGGCTGATCAGCCGCTGCTGCGGCAAGCTGCGGGACCAAGTGATGCAGGACGCTGCGTAGGCGCTCCGCTTAGGGCGCGGATTGAACCTGCGGGTTCGTTGTGGCTGGTCGCGCCCGCGCGGCGGAGCCGCACATTGATACAGCCCCGCGCCCCTAAGAAGGCCTGCGGCCTTCTTAGGGGCGCGGTACCGACCTAACGTCGGTCCAAGTTCTGCAGGGCCAGGGCTATGTGACGGGACATCATGTCCAATATCTGTGCCTCGGCCATCGAGAACGCGAGCCGGGCCCCGCAGCGGAACAACGTGAGGACGCCCTGCACGGTGCCGTCCACGGTCAGCGGGACGCACAGCAGAGATGTGACGTTCGCGCTGATCAGGACGGGGGCGCCCGAGGCGTCCTTGCCGAAGGCGTCCGGGTCCTCCGGGCGGACCTGAAGCGCCGTGGACCCGCCGCGTGCCACCTCGACGACGAGCGGGCACGCGGCGGGATCCTGCGCCTGGAGGTCCTCGATCTGCGCGCCTGGCCGGTCCGTCGGTCCGAGAACGGTCATACGGCACAGCCGTGCGGCCCCCTCGTCGGCGACCACCCAGTCCGCGAACCGCCCGTGCAGCACTCGGGCCGCCTGCTCCAGCACGGCGGCCCTGGTCTTCGCGGGCTCGGCCAGTAACGCCGTGGCCATGGCGTCCACCAGGTCCAGCTGCGCCTGATGCCGCGTCGTCTCGGCGAGGTCCGGCAGCGGGCCGGGGGAGCCCTCAGCCGACGGCACGCGCGTCCCCGCGGGCTGGAGCACCATGAGTACGGAGGTACGCGGCTCACTGCTCGTCCTGAGCGCGGTGAGCGTCGCGCGTACGGAAACGGAGGGGCGTTGCTGAAGGTGAACGGTGAGACTGCGGTCGCCCTCGCCCCGCGCCACCGCCGCGACCTGGGAACGGAACGCGGCCCGGTCCGGGTGCGCGAGGAAACCGGTCAGCGGCCGGCCCGTCGCGTAGCCCGGCCGTGCCCCGGTGAACTGGGTCGCCGCGTGGTTGAGTCTGCGGACCACCGTCTCGCGGTCCATCAGTGCGACGGGCAGGGGAAGGCGCTGGAAGATCGCCCGCAACAGCTGCTGCTCCTGACGGTCGGTGGAGGATCCATTGGATGTGCCGCCCGAGGTCAGCCGCTCGTACCACGGCCACAACTGGCCAGCCACATGGTCCAGTTCGAAGAGTGCCGCGTCGAGCACTGTCTGAAGGTCGCCGCTCGGTACCGACCGCGCCGCCTTCAACTCCGCGACACGGCGCACGAAATCCGCAAGCTCTTCACCGAACTCATCCGTCTGCGCCATGCACAAGAACGTAACCCGAACCACGCCGCTGCGGAGCAGCGAGAGTGGAATGCCTCATTTTCGTTTTCCCCGAGAGCGTGCGGGCAGGCGTAAAGAAGGAGGTAAAAACATGCCGGACGCCGAGCACATCGGCCCCCTGGGCACAGAGTCCCCGGAGTCCACGCTTCCCGCCCGTCGGCTGTCAGAACTCGCCGAGCAGGCCGCGCGCTGCACCAGTGAATGCTGCGGCGCGAGCACCACGGTTTCCAACGATGGTACGGAGCAGCCGGCCGCCGTGACCCATCCCGATCTGGCGAGCCTCGTCTCGGTCCAGCTCCGCTCCGGCGAGGGGCCGATCCCCGTCGCCGTCGACGGCGGTGAAACCGTCGAGACGGGCGACCTGCTGCGTGTGGAGCGCTGGCCGCAGTACCGGGCCGTGGCACTCGACGCGGGCGTACGCTCCTGCGTCACGATGCCCTTCCGGCGCTCCGGGCTGACGGTGACCCTCAGCCTGTACAGCTTCCGCGCGGACGCCCTTGAGGACGCCTCGCACGGTCCCGCCCGGGCCCTCGGCAACCTCGCCGCGAACGGTCTCGTACGCGACCGCTCCTACCGTGCCGCGCTCACCGAACTCGACCAGCTGGGCGCCGCGTTGCGTACCCGGCCCGTGGTCGACCAGGCCTGCGGCATCGTCATGCACGTACTGGCCTGTGACGCGGACATGGCTTTCGCGGTGCTGCGCCGAATCTCGCAGGGCACCAACCGTAAACTGTCCGAGGTCGCCGCGTCCCTCGTCGAGACCCGGGGACGCGGCCTGGAAAATGAGCTGATGTCCCTGGCGGGCTGAAGGCTCTGCGCCGTCACCCGCCCGGGCGCCCGCATGGCACGAATGGTGCCCGGCCGCGCGCGCCCCGGCGATGACCGGGCTCTGATGGGCTACGGGGCACGAAGGCTGTGCCCCTCCTTCCGCGGCCCCGCGCCGCGGAAGGCCCCAGCCTTCGCCCGAAGGAGCCCACCCCATGCGCCGCACTGCCCGCGCCCTGTCCACCACCGCCACCGCCGTCACCACGGCCGCCGTCCTGGGCACCGCCGCGTCGGCGGCGATTCCGGCCGAGGAACGGGTCGTGGGCTCGGCCCGGGAGAGGGCCACACTTGCGGCCGATGAGTGGGCCATGGCTCCGGCCCAGGAGCGGGCCAAGGTTCCCGCCGATGAGTCGGCCACAGGCCCGGCCCGGGTTCCGGAGGAGGACTCGGCGGATCCGCCTCCGCCTCCGATCCCGGACGAAGAGCCGTCCGGAGAGTTGGCGGAGAAGCCGGTCGACGAGTGGGCCGAGGAGCCGCCCGGAGGGTCGGGCGAGGAGTCGGCCGACAAGTGGGCCAAGGAGTCAGCCGAGACGTCGGCCGGGGCGTCCGCAGCGGCCCCGGCCGCCGAGGTCAGCCCGCGCACCGTCGCCCCCGGCGGCACCGTCACCGTCTCCGTGTCCTGTGGCCCGCTCGGCGGAACCGCGCCCAAGAGCATCGACGCCCACTCGCAGGCCTTCGAGCACGGCACCGCCAAGCTGCACTTGGTCAAAGGCAAGGGCAAGGACGAGGACGAGGCGGCGGGACCCGCCTACCGCGGCACCGCCCGGATCGCGCCCGCCTCGCACTTCAAGGACGGCGGGCCCGACAAGGCCGGCCCCACCTCCGAGTGGAGCGTCGACGGCACCTGCCCGGCGCCGCCCGGCGCCGAGGAGGCGGAGTGGAGCGCGACGTTCACGGTGTCGCGAGACGGCTCCCGCCACCCGCACGGGGTGCGCGCGGGCGAGGGCGGCGCGTTCACCGACTCCCCGGCCGCCCTCGCCGCCGGCGGCCTCCTCATCGCGGGCGCACTCGGCGCCGGCGTACACAAGTTGCTGCGCAGGGAGTCCTCGGTGAACCGCTGAGTTGATGACGCGTGACGGTGGGTACTCACAGCTCAGAGACACAGGCCCTGGAGACCACGGATCACTGCGCGGAGGCGACCATGCGGCGGACGGATCCGGAAGGCCACGGCCCCGTCCGTTACGGCCCACCGATACCCGGCCAGGGGTTGCCCGTGCCGCCGGGCCTCGCCGCCGCCGCAGTCGGTGCGCACACCGAACCCACCGGCGGCGGCCCCCGCCTCCTGGACGCGGCCTGCGCCTACTGGGCCCGGCGCGGACTGCCCGCCGAGCGTCACCGCACGGCCGCGGCCCCCGGCGCTCCCGCCCTGCTCCTCGCGCTGACCGCCGCGCTCGGCGGCGACGTCCTGGTGCCGCTGCCGTGCGCCGCCTGGTGGCGGCCGACGGCCCGGTTGCTCGGCACCTCCGTGTTCCATGTGGCGACGTCCGCCGAGTGCGGTGGCGTCCCCGATCCGTACGCCCTCCTGGAGACCGTGCGCCGGGTGCGCGCCGAGGGCGGCGACCCGCGGCTGCTGGTGCTCTCCGTCGCCGACGACCCCACCGCCACCGTCGCCCCGCCCGAAGTGGTCCACGAGACCATAGAGGCCGCCGCAGGCGAGGGGCTGCACCTGATCAGCGACGAGACCTGGCGCGACACCTTGCACCAGCCGCACGACACGGTCCTGCTGAGCCCCGCCGAGATGCTTCCCGACCGGGTCACGGTGATGACCGACCTGGCCGGCCCGTTCCTGCCGCCCGGCTGGCCGGCCGCCATCGCCCGTTTCCCCGACAACGACACCGGCACCCGACTGCGCGACCGTGTCCTCGACGTCCTGACCGCGCTCGGCGCCCGCCTCGCGACACCGGTCGCCGAAGCCGCCGCGTACGCGCTCGGCGAACCCGAGGAGATCAGCCTGCGGCTCACCGAGTCCGTACGGCTGCACGCGCGCGTGGCCGCCGCCGCGCACCACGCCGTGGTGACGGGGGGTGCCCTCGCCCGGCCCCCGCAGACAGGGCGCCATCTGTACGCGGACCTGGGCCCGCTGCGCCCCGCGCTCACCGAGTACGGCGTGGGCGACGCACAGGAATTGGAGGACTTCCTCACCGCCCGCCTCGGCATGCCCGCCCCCGGCGGCCACCGCTTCGGCGACGACCTCGGCGCCCTGCGAGTCCGCCTGGCCACCGGCCCGCTCCTCGGAGCAACGGACGAGGAGCGTACGGCGTCTCTCACGTCACTGGAACCTCTGGAATTGCCGCATGTGGAAAGTGCGTTGACCTTGCTGGGATCGGTCTTCGACGATCTCCGCGACGACGCCCGGCGATGGGAGTCCCCTCGATGACGCAGCAGTCCGAGTCGACCTCGACCACCACCACATCCACGTCCTCCTCCACGTCCACCTCCTCGATGGACGCCGATGAGGCGGTGTCCTCCTCCGTGCCCGCGGGAGGAACGGGAACGCCGCTCGCCGCACCCCGCCCGCTCGGCGAGCGGCGGCTCTGGCCGCGGTCCTTCGCCGACCGGCTGACCGCCCCGCTGCCCGGCCTCAGCGGCTTTGCCCGCTTCGCCCGCGAGGGCGCGCTGCGGCCGGGACCCGAAGGCCTCGCCGACATCCCCCGGCTGCCGTACGAGCCGGCCCCGCTGCCGCGTGTGGACACGCGGACTGTCGCCGTCTCCTGGGCCGGGCACGCGAGCTGGGTGATCCGGATCGGCGGACTCACGGTCCTCACCGACCCGGTCTGGTCCCGCAAGATCCTCGGAACTCCCGCCCGGGTCACGCCTGTTGGCGTGCCCTGGAGCGAACTGCCGCGCATCGACGCGGTGGTCATCAGCCACAACCACTACGACCACCTGGACGCCCCGACCCTGCGCAGGCTCCCGCGCGACACCCCCGTCTTCGTCCCCGCCGCGCTCGGCGACTGGTTCCGGCGCCGCCGCTTCACCCGCGTCACCGAGCTCGACTGGTGGGAAGCGGCTGAACTGGACGGCGTGCGCTTCGACTTCGTGCCCGCCCACCACTGGTCCAAGCGCAGTCTCCACGACACCTGCCGCACTCTGTGGGGCGGCTGGATCCTGACCGCACCCGACGGCCGACGCGTCTACTTCGCGGGCGACACGGGCTACGGCCACTGGTTCACCCGCATCGGCGACCGCTACCCCGGCATCGACCTGGCCCTCCTCCCGATCGGTGCGTACGAGCCCCGCTGGTGGCTCAGCGACGTCCACTGCAATCCGGAGGAGGCGGTCCGCGCGGCCCAGGACCTGGGCGCCCGCCGGATGGCACCGATGCACTGGGCCACGTTCGTACTGTCGGCGGAGCCGGTGCTCGAGCCGCTGACGCGGGTGCGTACGGCCTGGGAGCGGGCAGGCCTGGCCCGCGAGGACCTGTGGGACCTGCCGGTGGGGGCATCCCGGATCCTGACATGAACAGACGGCACGTGAACGGAGCGTTCAGGCCACGGACTTACGCCACGGACTTACGAAACCTGCGCCACACACTCGGCGCCCCGCTGATCACCAGCGTGAGCACCACCGCGGCCACCACACCCTCCCAGGGCTCCTTGAACAGCGAGCCCCCCAGTATCCCGATGAGCTGATACGTCACCGCCCACGCAAGGCAGGCCGGCGCATCCCCCCGTACGAACTGCCGCATCGGCATCCGCGCCATCAGACACGCCAGCATCACCGGAATCCGCCCCGCCGGAACGAGCCGCGACACCACGAGCACGGTCACCCCATGCGTTTCGAGCCGCTCCTGCGCCTGCGCGAGCCGGTCCTCCGGGGCACGATCACGCAGTGCCTGCAGCCACCGCGAGCCGTTCTTCGAGCCCATCCCGCGCTTCCCGAGCCAGTACAGCGCGATGTCACCGAGGAAGGCCGCGACCGACGCCACCACGAACACCATCAGCAGCGAGAGCGGCGCCGTCTGATGAAAGGCCACCACCGCGGCCGAACTCACCAAAGCCCCCGTGGGTACCACCGGCACCAGCGCCCCGATCAGCACCAACAGGAACAACGAGGGATAGCCGACCGCCTGCTGGGTCGTCTCCGGCGGCACCGTGGCCGCCGCGGACAGGATCACCGCGCGACTTCCGGCCGTACGCTCTCGCCGTGCCCCAAAAGGTGCACGGCCACCTCGGGCGCCCTCCCGCGCGCCAGGCGCATGAACTCCGGGCCCGGCGCATGGAATTCATGGGGGCGCACGGCGTCCATGCCGATCGGCCAGTACGTGCCGTAGTGCACCGGCACCGCGCTGCCCGGCAGCAGCCGGGCCAGCGCCTCGGCGGCCCGTCCGGCGTCCAGATGCCCCTCCCCGAGATACGGTCCCCAGCCGCCGACCGGCAGCAGCGCCACGTCGACGGGCCCGACCTCCTTGGCCATCTCCTCGAACAGGCCGGTGTCCCCGGCGAAGTACGTCCGACCCTCGCCCTCGACGACATAGCCGAGGGCGGGCGAACGATGCGGCCCGAGCGGAAGGCGCCGCCCGTCGTGCCGCGCCGGCACGGCCCGTACGACCAGGTCACCGACCCGTGTCTCGTCGCCCGGCGCGACCTCCGTGAGCCGTAGATGGCCGAGCCTGCGCAACCCGGGCACGGCGCGCATGGTGCCCCGCGGCACCAGCACCCGGGTGCCCGCGGCGAGCCGCGCCAGCGAGGGAACGTGCAGATGATCGGCGTGCAGATGCGAGACCAGGGCCGCGTCCGCGAGCGCCGCCTCGGGTGGGGGCGTAGCCCCGCGGCGCCGGCGCAGATGAGCGAGCCGACGAGCGAACAACGGGTCGGTCAGCAGGCGCACGCCCGAGTCCTCGACCGTGCAGGTCGCGTGACCCCACCAAGTGATCTCCACCGGCACCCCCTTTGCTCCCTTCGTGCGACTCCCCCAGAGCCTACGGGCAGGGGTAGGGTCAGCGGCGAAACCGGAGGTGAGGGGGACACCATGGGAGACACGCGCAGCGCCTCCGGCCTGCTTCGCGTCACGGCCATCGCCAGTCTGACGCCGCTGGAGGAACTGGACGCGGATCCCTTCCTGGTGGACTCGCGCAGCCAGCACGCCATGTGCGCGCGCTGGGCCGCCGAGCACGGGTACGTCATCACCCGGGAACTCCTCGTACGCGGACTGCGCCCCGACCACTGCGCGCTCTGGGAGGACGTCGAGGCCGGCCGCGTCGACCTGTTCGTCGCACCCAGCCGCCGGGTGCTGGAGCGGGCGCTCGCCTCGGTCGACGAGTTCACCGCCGAGTGCGCCCGGCGAGGCGTACGCATCGAGACGGTCGGGCACGCGGAGCCGGCGTACGACGCGCAGATGAAGGCGTCGGTCCATCGCCGGCTGTCGATGCCGACGGCGGGGTACGACGGGCGCTGAATCGCGGGGGGTCACCCTCTGTCTGCTGACGTCCGTGCGCCCTCACCCGTTGTGACAATGTGGGAACGGACTTCGGCAGCAGGAGTCGGTGGGAGGCAGCAAGAGGTGGGCGTGCGCGACAGACGATGGCGGCGGCTGGGCAGTACCGTCCTGCGGAGTATCGCGGTGTGGGCCGTCTCCACCGTCACCATGCTGGTGCTCGCCGGGATCCTGCCCGACTTCCGAATCCAGTCGGCCGACGGAGAGAGCGCCACCCGTATCACCGTCGCCGCCGCGGTCGGCGCCGGAGGCTTCGGTCTGCTCTCGGCCCTGGTGTGGCCCATCCTCGTCCGGGCCTTCCTCCTGGTGCCCGCCCTCGTCCTCGGACTGCTCGTCTTCTTCCTCAACGGTTCGCTGCTCCTCGTCGTCCTGCGCTTCAATCCCTCGGGACGGGGTGAGGTCGCCCCGGAAACCGCCGTCGTGGTCGCCGCCGTGATGTCCGCCGTTGCCTCCGCCACCGGCGCGGCTCTCGCGGTCCGGGACGACGACGCGTACCGGAGGAGGCTGTACCGCCTGGCCGACCGTCGTCGCACGGAGGAGTTGGGAGAGGGCGGGCCGTCGACTCCTGGCACCGTCTTCCTCCAGCTCGACGGCGTGGGACATGACGTACTGCTGGACGCGGTCGGGCGGGGCCTGATGCCCACGGTCGCCACCTGGCTCGGCAGGAGCGAAGGCGAGAGCAAGGAAGAGAGCAAGGGCGAGAGCAAGGGCAGACGTGACGGCGACCGCGAGGGCGAGCGTGGCGCCGGGCGCCCCACCCACCGCCTCACCCTCTGGCGCACCGACTGGTCCAGCCAGACCGGCGCCAGCCAGCTCGGCATCCTGCACGGCTCCAACCACGACATCCCCGCCTTCCGCTGGTACGAGAAGGAGAGCCGGGAGGTGATGGTCTGCAACCGGCCCACCAGCGCCGCCGAACTCCAGCGTCGGGCCATCGAGCGCACCGGCGACGGCGGTCTGCTCACCCTGGACGGCGCCAGCCGCGGCAACCTCTTCAGCGGCGGCGCCGACCAGCTCGCCCTGGTGCTGTCCGTGGCGGCGCGGCGGGGGAAGGAGAACCGTTCGCGGGCGGGCTACTTCGCGTATTTCTCCGACCCCGCCAACGCCGTCCGTACGGCCATGTCGTTCGTCGCCGACGTCGGCCGCGAGATCGGCGAGTCCACCCGCGCCCGCCTCAGGAGGCAGCGTCCCCGCGTCAAACGCGGCGGCCTGTACCCCTTCATCCGCGCCTTCGCGACCGTCGTCGAGCGGGACGTCGTCGTCGCCGCCGTGATCGGCGACATGCTCGCCGGACGCGCCGCGGTCTACGCGGACCTGGTGGCGTACGACGAAGTGGCCCACCACTCGGGCCCGTACAGCCGCGACGCCGAGAAGGTCCTGGGCCGCCTCGACCGCTCGCTGGCCCTGATCGCGAAGGTCGCCGAGCACGCCCCGCGCGCGTACCGCATCGTCGTCCTGTCCGACCACGGCCAGAGCCCCGGCGAGACCTTCCGCGCCCGCTACGGACTCGCCCTCGGCGAACTCGTCAGAGCCGGCTGCGGACTGCCCGTGCCCCGCAAGGCGCAGCGCACGCACAGCGGCGCCGAGGCCCGGGCCACCGTACGGGCCGCGCTGCACCGGCCCGTCGAGGAGGGCGGCGAACAGCACCGCCCGTCCCGTCGCCGCTCGGAGCCCATCGTGCTGGCGTCGGGCAACCTGGGTCTGGTGTCCTTCCCGGACGTACCGCACCGGATGAGCCGCGAGGAGATCGACGAGCGCCACCCGGCCCTGCTGTCCACGCTCGCCAACCACCCCGGCATCGGCTTCGTCCTCGTCAGGAGCGAGCGGCACGGCGGCCTCGTCCTCGGCGCGCACGGCGTGGAGATCCCCGTGGACGAACTGGAGGAGAACCCGGGCCCGCTCGCCGACTTCGGCCCCGCCGCGGCAGCCGCCGTACGCCGCACGCACTCCTTCCCGCACGTCGCCGACATCATGGTCAACTCCTCCTACGAGCCCCAGGACGGCGAAGTCCTCGCCTTCGAGGAGCAGATCGGCTCCCACGGCGGACTCGGCGGCGCGCAGGGCGAGGCGTTCCTGATGTCGCCCCTCGACCTGCCGCCCCCCTGCGAGGAGGGGGCGGAACTCGTCGGCGCCGAGCAGGTGCATCGTGTCCTGCGGCGCTGGCTGCGAGAGGCCGCGGGCCCGCAGATCCCGCTGCCGGCCCGCCGCGACCAGCGGGCGGCCTGACGAGGGTTGGGGCAGATCCCGCCGGGTGCTCACCTGCCGTTCAACCGCTCTTGACCGGACCCTCCGACTGCACCGGGCACGGATGTGATCGGATGGGGCGTACGGACCGATCCAGGGACCCATCGAAAGGACACATCGTGGCAACCACGCGTACCGCACACACCGTCTGGGAGGGCGAACTGCTCAAGGGCAGCGGCACCGTCACCTTCGACTCCTCGGGCATCGGTTCGCAGCCGGTGTCGTGGCCGTCGCGGGCCGAGGCCGCGAACGGCAAGACCAGCCCGGAGGAGCTCATCGCCGCCGCCCACTCCAGCTGCTTCTCCATGGCCCTGTCGCACGGCCTGACCGGCGCCGGCACTCCGCCCACCCGCCTCGAGACGAAGGCCGACGTGACCTTCCAGCCCGGCGAGGGCATCACCGGCATCCACATCACCGTCCAGGGGGAGGTGCCGGGCCTGGACGCGGACGGCTTCGCCGCGGCGGCCGAGGACGCCAAGAAGAACTGCCCGGTGAGCCAGGCTCTCACCGGCACCACGATCACGCTGACGGCCGAGCTGGCCTGACTGCCTGCCTGACCCGTCTGCAAGCACTCCGTACGCACCTCGATGCCGCGCCTCCCGCAGGGCGCGGCATCGTCGTTTGCAGGTGCTGCTCCAGGTGCGGCGTACGCGTTTCCGGGGTACCTGGTGGGTGTTGACAAGAGCGCACTCAAGTTTTGTGCTGGAGGGCGGGAAGCGCCCGGGTGGAAGGGGACGAAGATGGCACGAGCGGTCGGGATCGATCTCGGTACCACGAACTCCGTGGTGGCCGTCCTGGAGGGCGGTGAGCCCACGGTCGTCGCCAACGCCGAGGGTGCGCGGACGACGCCGTCCGTCGTGGCCTTCGCCAAGAACGGCGAGGTCCTCGTCGGCGAGGTCGCCAAACGGCAGGCCGTGACGAACGTCGAGCGCACCGCGCGCTCCGTGAAGCGGTACATGGGCGACGCGAGCTGGCGCTTCCCGGAGAAGGGCGACATCGACGGCACCCGCTACCGCGCGCAGGAACTGTCGGCCCGTGTGCTGCAGAAGCTGAAGCGGGACGCGGAGGCGTATCTCGGCGAGGACGTCACGGACGCCGTGATCACCGTGCCCGCCTACTTCGACGACGCCCAGCGTCAGGCCACCAAGGAGGCCGGCGAGATCGCGGGCCTGAAGGTGCTGCGGATCATCAACGAGCCGACGGCCGCGGCCCTCGCGTACGGGCTCGACCGCGGCGAGGAGCAGACCGTCCTCGTCTTCGACCTGGGCGGCGGCACCTTCGACGTCTCGCTCCTGGAGATCGGCGAGGGCGTCATCGAGGTCAAGGCCACCAACGGCGACACCCACCTCGGCGGCGACGACTGGGACCAGCGGATCGTCGACCACCTCACCAAGCGCTTCAAGGGCTCGTACGGCATCGACCTCGGCAACGACAAGATGGCGATCCAGCGGCTGCGCGAGGGCGCCGAGAAGGCCAAGATCGAGCTGTCCTCCTCCACCGAGACGACCATCAACCTGCCCTACATCACCGCCTCCGCCGAAGGCCCGCTGCACCTCGACGAGAAGCTGACGCGCGCCCAGTTCCAGGAAATGACAAGTGATCTGCTCGACCGCTGCAAGACCCCCTTCGACCAGGCGGTCAAGGACGCGGGCATCAAGCTCTCCGCCGTCGACCACGTGATCCTCGTCGGCGGCTCCACCCGGATGCCCGCGGTGACCGAACTCGTCAAGGAACTCACCGGCAAGGACCCGCACAAGGGCGTCAACCCCGACGAGGTCGTGGCCCTGGGTGCGGCCCTTCAGGCGGGCGTCATCCGCGGCGACGTGAAGGACGTCCTGCTCCTCGACGTCACCCCGCTGTCCCTGGGCATCGAGACCAAGGGCGGCATCATGACGAAGCTGATCGAGCGCAACACGACCATTCCCACCCGGCGTTCGGAGATCTTCACCACCGCCACGGACAACCAGCCCTCGGTCGGCATCCAGGTCTTCCAGGGCGAGCGCGAGATCGCCGCCTACAACAAGAAGCTCGGCGTCTTCGACCTCACAGGCCTGCCGCCCGCGCCGCGCGGAGTGCCGCAGATCGAGGTCGCCTTCGACATCGACGCCAACGGAATCATGCACGTCTCCGCGAAGGACCTCGCGACGGGCCGCGAGCAGAAGATGACGGTGACCGGCGGCTCGGCCCTCCCCAAGGAGGACATCGACCGCATGATGCGCGAGGCGGAACAGTACGCCGACGAGGACCGCAGGCGCCGAGAGTCCGCCGAGACCCGCAACCAGGCCGAGCAACTCGTCTACCAGACCGAGCGTTTCCTCCGCGACAACGAGGAACGGATCCCCGCCGACACCAAGTCGGAGGTCGAGTCCGCGATCACCGAACTCAAGACCCTGCTGGAGTCCCGCGACGGCGCCGACACGGCCGCCCTCCGCGCCGGGGCGGAGAAACTGGCCTCGGTCAGCCAGAAGATGGGCCAGGCCATGTACGCCCAGACCCAGCAGGGCCCCTCGGACGCACAGCCCGGCACCGACCGGCCGTCCCCGGAGGGCTCGGCCGCCTCGGAGGAGGAAGGTGTAGTGGACGCGGAGATCGTCGACGACGAGAAGGACACGAAGGGCGGCGCCGCCTAGGACATGCTCGGCGATCTCGCGGCTGCGGGGCTTGACCTCAAGCTAACTCGAGGTCACAGAGTGATCTGCATGAACACCGAAACCGCAGACATCAAGGCCATCGAAGAGGTCGTGGCCACCGTGGAGCGCGCCCAGCGTGCCAAAGACGTCGAGGAGTTCCTCGCGCTCTTCCACCCCGACGCCCTCTGGACGACCGCCCACGGCAAGGTCCTCATCGGCTTCGACGCGATCGCCGAATTCACCCGCGCCGTGCTGCCCGCCGCGAGCTGGGACGGCGAGGTCACATACGAGGCGGTGCACACGCAGTTCCTGCGGCCCGACGTGGCGGCCGTCAAGGTCCGGCAGGTCTACCACTCGGCAGAAGGCGATTCGGAGGGTGCCCCGCTGTACGTCATGACCAAGCAGGATGACGGGCGCTGGCTGCTGCACGCCTGCCAGAACACCGAAGTGCGGGTCGAGTAGGGCTTGTTCGGCGGATCATGCCGGGCCATGGGGTCGGGCATGATCCGCCGGACAAGCCCTCTGTCAGCGGGGCAGAGCACGTGCCTGGTTCTGGAGCTGGTCGTTGCCACTGGACTGAGAAGCCTTCCGCTTACCGTTCGGCAGGCTTGGTCAGTCGAACAGGGTTCCTGTTCGGGTGATCTCTCGGTGGTCGGGGCATAGCGGCAGGGCCTCCTGGTAGCTCGGGGTTGTGATCCCGACCGAGCAGTACCAGGAGGCCCTGTGTCGCGGTCTTTCGTGCTCGCGTCCGTGGAGTCCAACGCGCCGTCTCCGGCGTGTGACTGTCTCGCGCACAGGTTCGGCAACGCGGCCGACGGGCCGGACCGCGTGCGGTGTTACGGCTCCGACCTGACGGAGGCGGAGTGGCAGGTCATCCGGCCGCTGCTGCCGGTCCCCGCGTGGCTTCAGGGGCGGGGCGGGCGGCCGGAGGGCTATTGCCACCGCGTGATGCTGGACGCGGTCCGCTATGTCGTCGACAACGGCGTCAAGTGGGTCAACCTCCCCTGTGACTTCCCGCCGTACCGGCGGGTGCATGCGTTCGCCCGCCGCTGGCAGGTGACGGGCCTGCTCACCGAGCTCCACGACCGGCTGCGCGACAAGGTGCGCCAGAAGGAGGGCCGTTCGCTGGACCCGACGGCCGCCCTCGTGGACTCGCAGTCGGTGCGGGCGGCGACGAACATCCCGCGCGCCACGTCCGGTTGGGACGGCGGGAAGAAGGTGGGCGGCCGCAAGCGGCATCTGGTGGTGGACTGCCTCGGCCTGGTCCTGGCCGTCGCGGTGAGTGCGGCGAGCGTGCAGGACCGCGACGCCGCACTGCCCTTGCTGGAGAGGCTGCGCAACACGTACTTCTCCATCCGCCTCGTCTGGGCGGACGGCGGCTATGCGGGTCGGCTCGTCGGCTGGGCGGCCGAGAAGCTCCAGCTCACCCTCGAGATCGTCAAACGCGCCGACGACACCAGCGGGTTCGTGGTGCTGCCGCGCAGGTGGGTGGTGGAAAGAACGCTGAGCTGGCTGATGCGCTCGCGCCGCCTGGTGCGCGACTACGAGACGCTGCCCGCCATGCACGAGGCCATGGTGCTGTGGTCCATGACCATGCTCATGAGCAGCCGCCTGGCCGGGCGCCGGCCAGGCGGCTTCAGCCGGCCGACGTCCCGAGCGGGGTGAACACCTCCGGCCGCACCTGGAGCGCCCACCCCCGCTCCACCAGGCGTTTCGCCTTCGACCGCAGCCCCTCGACCTTCGCCGGGACCGCCTGAAGGCCCAGGGCCAGCTGCCGGCACCGCATGCCCTCCCGGGCCGCATCCGACTCCAGCACGGACATGATCCGCCGGTGGTCCGCAGGCAGGGCTGTTGCTGTCATGCCCTCGGCCCGTTGCGGCACCACCGACCCCACCACCGCACTCACCACCGGCTCCGCGACCGCAACGGGCGGCTCGGCCAGCACCTCGGCCACCGTCACCCGGGCATCCGCCAGACGCTGAAGTGCCCGTTCCGCCTCGCCAAGGGCAGCCTCCACCCGCTCGGCCTCCTCCCGCAGCCGTGCCACCTCTTCCCGGACCTTCTTCTCCCGGGCCTCCAGCAGACCGAGCACCGACGGCACCAGCCACCTCCACAAGCGAGACGAACAGACGAACCACGCCCATCTCTCCCGCCGCCAGCCGGAGTTCATGCCCACCCAGCCCGAACCAAACGATCACGTTCGGAAAGCGGATGGCGTCTCAACCCAACCTCTGGCTCAGCACCGTTCTCGGACTGACCGAAGACGGGAACACGCAGGGCGTACGGGCATGGGGACTTGGCATCGGGCTTGTGGACTGTCTCCTCGACGTGGAAGAGGACCTCCGCATCGGCAAGCTGTACTTCCCACTGGAAGACCTTCGGCGCTGCCGGGTGGGGCCGGCGGACATCGAACGCGCCGTGTCGGCCCGGTGCGTCACCGAACCGCTGCACCGGCTCATCAGCCTCCAAGTCGGCCGAGCGGTACGCCGTTTCGCCACCGCGGAGGACTGGGCCCGCCAGTGCCGAGCCCAGGAAGGCGAGATCGTCCTCCAATCGATCGCCCGCGCGCGACACATCCTCGACCGCATCGAGCAGAACAAGAAGTCCATCTTCGAGATGCCCGGCGAGAAGGCGGTCTGAGCCTGGCTCAGCCAGGGGAGGGTCGAGAGGTGAACGGACGCTGCCCGCGGTGCGAGGAGACGCACCCTGTCCGCATCCGGCGGGGCGACAAGATCAGCAACTGCCCCACGTGCGCCGCCACCTCAGGGCCGTCGGCGTTGCTGTCATCCAGCATGCCCAGGGGGACCTGGCCGGGCCAGGTCAGCCAGCTCGGCTCCCTCATCACCAGCATGAGCGAGGCGGGCTTCAACGCCCCCTGGCCGACCGTATTCCGTCTCCTGCTCGCCGACCCGAACGAACGGCCTCGGCGAGCTGGCGGGCGCGGTCGGCGGCCATCCAGCCGAGCTGCTGAAGCAAGACCGGTGTGATGAGCTGGGTGGCCGGAAAAAGATGGTTACCCGCCGCTGTGCGTCTCGTTACTCAGTCGTGATCATGATTTCGGCTGCTCAGCGCCGGCTCGCGCGCACCACAGCTTCGTTCTCCGACTGGTTGCGGCACGGGCTCGCCGTCGCCCGGGGGGAGGGGTGAACCGTGCGGTCCACGGGTCCACGCGCCCGGAAACCGTCATGGAGGTGCAAGGTCTGCGTCATGCGTACGGCCGTCGCCCTGTACTCAATGGCATCGATTTGGTCCTGCACTCTGGCGTGGTGGCCGGCATCGTCGGTGAGAACGGGGCGGGCAAGAGCACGTTGCTCAAGATTCTCTGTGGTGAGCTGCAACCCCGTAGCGGCTTCGTCCGTCATCTGGGCCGGTTCGGGTACTGCCCGCAGAAGGCCGTGCTGAATAAGGCCCTCACCGTGCGTCAGCACCTTGATTTCTTCAAGGCGGCATACGGGCTCACCGACTTGCGCCGGGCGGAGGAAGTGATGGAGATGCTCAATCTCGCCGACTATGCCGACGAGCGGGCCAGCGTGCTGAGCGGCGGGACCCAGCAGAAGCTGAACCTGACCCTGGCGGTGATGCACGACCCGCAGCTTCTGCTGCTGGACGAGCCCTACCAGGGCTTTGACTGGGACACCTATCAGCGCTTCTGGGACCTTACCGCTCAGCTGCGCGCCCGCGGGCGGTCCGTTCTGGTGGTCTCCCACCTCGCCTATGACGCTCAACAACTGGACGAGCTGCAGCGTTTGAAGGACGGTACTTTGTGCGCCGCACCGCTGGTGACGCCATGAGGCGGCATGTGCGCCTGTGGGCTACCGCGACGCGGTACGCGCTCACTGAGCAGGGCCGCAACCGCTTTGCCATGGTTCTGGTCGCGTGCTGTATCCCTTTGTGGATCACGGTTTCACACGCCATTATGAACCCGAAGGTGGTGTCCTTCCGGCTCCGGAGTACCGGTCAAACCGTGGCAGCCGCGGGGAATGAGATCACGCAGATCGTGGGTGCCCTCAACTCCGTGACCCTGATCGCCGGTTTCATGATGTTCGCCGCCAGCTACTCCAGCACCGGCTTCGATCGCCGCCTGGCCCTGGCGGGCTTTCCGCGTGCTCATCTCGTCCTGGCCAAACTCACCGTCCTCGTCCTCGTTTCCGCTGCCCTCACCGCATACGCCACCGCGCTTCTCGCCAGCTACTGGCCTGCTCGTCAGCCCGTGTTGCTGGGCGTTGGCGTTTTTGCCGCGGCGATCACCTACGGCACGTTCGGCGTCGTCTTCGGTTTTGTGCTGCGGCGTGAGGTCGAAGGCATGGTCGCCATCGCCGTGACCAGCGTGATGGACATCTCCCTGCTACACCCCATGTCCAGCCTGGGAGGCGCCGGTGCTCTGACGGGCCGTCTGCCCTCCTACGGGGCTGTCCAGGCGAGTTTCGCCGCCGGTTACTCCAGCGACCCGGCGTGGTCCTGTCTGCTCCCTCAGCTTGCGTGGTGCAGCGCGGCCGCCGCTGTCAGCCTCTACGCCTTCCACCGGCGAACTCGCAGCACGCTACCCCGCCCCGCACGCGAGGTGGCTTCCGTCGACTGACCCTCCGGGGTGGCCCTCCCTTGTCAACCGCAGGTGCCTTCGGGGATGGCTACTTTCGGGGGTCAGCCGCGGTGTTGGGACGGACTCGGTGCCGTCCGTACTCCTTGGCAGCGCCGCAATCCACGCTCGCTCACAGCAGTCAAAGCAGGCAATCAAACAGCCTTGCTACATATTGCAGTTGGTACAGTGCGCACGGTAATAAATCCTGATGGGAGGGCGTACGTACATGGAACGCGAGGAAGTGCTGGGCCGGTTGCAGCAGCTGTGCGCGACGGTGCTGTCGGTACCGGAGGCCGCGGTCGTGCCGCAGGCCCGGCTGGCAGCGGATCTGGGCGCGGACAGCCTGGACTTCGTGGAGCTGGAGGTAGCCGTACAGGACACCTTCGGGGTCGCCGTGGATGGCGACGAGCGGTGGAGGAAGGCGTCGACCGTTGCGGAGGTGGCGGACCTGCTGGCGGAGAGCGAGGCGTCGGTCGGGGCCGCAGACGTCGTTGGATGAGTACCCATCGGGTGGTGATCACCGGGATGGGGGTGCGCACCGCTGCAGGGGACACACCGGACGCCGTGTGGGCAGCGCTGGCCCAAGCGCGGTCGGCGGCCGGGCCGGTGCGTTCCTTCGACGTGCCCGGGTTCCCTGTTGATGTGGCCTGCGAGATCCGCGACTTCGACCCGGGCGGGTATCTGACGCCCAAGCAGGCCGCCCGGGCCGACCGGTCGGCGCAGTTGGCGTTCTGCGCGGCCGCCGACGCGATCACGGACGCCGGCGGCCTTGCGGCTGGACCTGGTCGGCGCGCCGTGGTGACGGGAACGGCCTACGGCGGGGAAGTCACGCGGGAGCAGGCACTGCTGCGTCACGTGGACGGGGTGGGGCGGCCGCGGCCGATGAACCAGCCGATGGTGATGTCGAATGCCGGGGCCGCGCTGATCAGCATGGCCTACGGCATCGGCGGGCCGAGTCTGACACTGTCGACCGCGTGTGCCTCGGGGGCTCATGCGGTGGGCGAGGCAGCACAGCTGGTACGGGCCGGCGTTGCAGATGTGGTGGTCGCCGGGGGGCATGACACTCCGCTGACACCGACGACGATGCTGGCCATGTACCGGCTTGGCGCCCTTGCAACAGGGTTCGCCGATCCGGCGCAGTCCTGCCGCCCGTTCGACGCGGGGCGCAAGGGGTTTGTGATGGGCGAGGGGGCCGCTTTCGTGGTGCTGGAGCGGCTTGCGTCAGCACAAGCCCGCGGCGCACGCGTCTACGCCGAGGTGGCCGGTTACGGGCGGACCTCGGACGCCCATCACCTGACCGCGCCCCACCCCGAGGGTGCGGGCGCACGGAGCTGCATGGCGGCGGCCCTCACCGATGCGGGCGTGACGGCGCAGGAAGTGGTGCACGTCAACGCCCATGGCACGGGCACCGAACTGAACGATCTGGTCGAGGCACGGGCGATCACGTCCCTCTTCGGGCCGGGGCAGGTACCGGTGACGGCACCCAAGTCCGTGACCGGCCACACGATCGGCGCGGCCGGGGCGATCGAGGCGGTGGTTGCAGCGCTGTCCGTGGCTGAAGGGCTGGCACCGCCTACGGCCAACCTGACCGAGCTGGACCCGCGCTGTGAGGTGGACGTGGTCACCGGAGCGCCCCGCAAGCTGCCGTCCGGGCCCGTGCTCAGCAACAGCTTCGCCTTCGGCGGGCACAACGCCAGCCTGCTGCTGGCCCCGGTAGGAGTCCGGTAACCGCAACGAGCCGCTGGTACTTCGCACCTGGCGTACGCCTTGGCCCTGTGCACGGGTGCGAAGTGCCGGCCGAAGCCCTGCACCGGCTTCAGGGCGTCCTGCTCGGCCTGGCGAATCCCCTCCAGCAGCAAGTACCCGCGCTGGTGACGACTTTGCGGCTGTCGGCGGCGGAGGCTGGCACCCTGATCGAGGCCGCTGTTGCGGAAGCGGCGGGCGGTCTTGCGGTTCAGGTTCAGCCGTCGGGCGATCACGCTGATCCTCCAGTTCGTCGAGCGTCTTGCTCGCCACGGTGGGGAACCGTCTGCCCAAACGGCCACTCGTTCCCGCCGCTGACCTGGCGATTCACGCACAGAACGGCGGGTGGCGCCGAATAGAAGGAATCGCCGGGTTCAGCACAGGGCCGCCAACTCGTGGCTGAGGACGGTCCGCTGCGGGGTGAAGCCGAGTTCAGTACGGGCGCGGTCGTTGGCGCAGGTCCAAGCGGCCTGATTGAGCTCGCGGGCCTTGTCCCGGCCCAGAACCGGCTGGATGCCGACTGGTCGGCTTGCGGTCTCGATGAGCGTGGACACGGCCATCAGTACCGGCCGCGGAAGCGGCACGAGCCTGGGAGCCCGGCGGCCGAGGGCGCGGGCGAGGTCGTCGCAGATCTCCGGAAAGCTGCGAGGGCTACCGTCGCACACCTGATAGACGCCGGACTGACGGTCGAGTGGGTCCAGGCGGCGGCCGACGGTCAGCGCGAGGATGAGCGCGGTGCACAGGTCATCGACATGGATCAGGCAGTACCTGGGGCTTCCCGCCGGGCGGACGCCGATGCCCGCCCGGATCATCGCGGCCAGGGTCGGCAGCAGGGCGGGGTCGCCCGGTCCGTAGACCGCAGGCGGACGGACGATGACCGAGGGCACACGGGCAGCGTAGGCGTGTGCGACCTCTTCGGCGGCGAGCTTGCTGCAGCCGTAGTGCGACACGGGAGCAGGCGTGTCGGACTCGGTCCGCGGCCGTGCCAGGGTGGACGGGCCGGCGGCTGCCAGTGAGGAACACACGACGACGGTGGGCGGGGTGTCGAGCGTGGCGGCGGCGTGCAGCAAGGCGCGAGTGCCGTCGGCGTTCGCCCGGTGGAAGTCGCGGGCGCAGATGGCCCGGGTGACGGCCGCCAGGTGGACGACAGCGTCACACGCTTGCAGGGCGGGGGCCAGGTCACCGAAGGGGTGGACGCCGGCCTCCCGTAGCCGCTGAACGGCGTCCGGGGCGGTCTCGGGCCGCACGAGCGCGGCCACGGTGTGGCCCTGTGAGAGCAGGTACCGGACCATGCGGCTGCCGACGAATCCGGTGGCGCCGGTCAGGAGGACGTACATCGCGGCTGCCTTACAGATCGAGTTCGTAGAGGCGGTGAGTGACGCTTCGGCGTCCGCCCATGGCGACGACGCCCCGGTTTGAGTCTGTGTTGTCCTCAAGGACCCACGACGCGTCAACGGTTCGCATCCCCAGCTGGCGAGCCTGCTCCAGTCCGGCGACCCGCAGAAGCACGTCGATGCCCTGACCTCGGTACTCGTCCAGGACGCCGATCAGCAGGGCCCGTCCGGTGCTGGTACGGCGCAGCGCACGAGCCATCCGCAGCGCGCCAAGCGGGAACCCGAACCTCCATAGCCGGCCGCGTGCGGCCCGCAGGGCCGGCGCGGCGTCCGGCAGGATCACGCCGAAGGCGACCGGCACCCCGTCGATCTCGGCTACGCCAGTGAAGCTCCGCCGCAGCAGCGGCTTCAGCTCGCCGAGGGCGTGGCGGAATTCGGCCTCGCTCATGGGGATGAAGCCCCAATTGCCCTGCCAGGCTTCGTTGTAGATCCGGTGAAGGACGGCCGCCTCGTCGTCCAGCCGGTCCAGGTCCAGGGGGCGCAGGGTGAAGCGGTGCCGCTCGGCCACACGGTCCCGCAGGCGGTTGAGGCGGGCCGGAAGGGGGGCGGTCAGGTCGATCGTCCAGCTCCACAGGTCTTTGGCGGGCTTGAGACCGGCCTCCCCAAAGAGGTCCTGGTAGTAGTCGGGGTTGTAGGGCATCTGCACGACGGGTGGGGTGTCGAAGCCGTCGACGAGGAGCCCGCACTCGTGGTTGGTGGACAGGTTCAGCGGGCCCAGCATCCTGACGCGGCCGCGGCCGCGCAGCCAGTCTGATGCAGCGACGAACAGGGCAGCGCACACTTCTGCGTCGGGAACGCTCTCGAAGAGCCCGAAGCCGCCCTCGCCCTGGCGGCAGTCGTCGACCGCCGCGATCCGCCCGACGACGTCACGGCCGCGGCGAGCCAGGAACGGCTGCACGCGGGCGAACTCGTGGAAGGGATGGCCGCGGTCCGCATCAAGCAGGGTGCGCTGAGAGCTGTCCAGCGGCGGTGTCCAGTGCGGGTTGCCCACGTAGAGGCGGTGAGGCATCCGGATGAAGGCGTTCAGCTCCGAACGGTGCTGGACCGGAGTAACGGTGAGGGAGGCGGCGGGCGTTGTGGTGGAGGACATGGGGACCTGACTCGTGAACGGCAACGGCGGGACTGGGATCAGCAGGCCGTTGCAACGGTGGGCTGCTGCGGGGCCGGCAAGCGGCACGTGGTCGGGCGGGCGATGCGGACCGGCGTCCAAGAACCGGGCGGGGCGTGAGGGATGACGCCTTCGGCCCGGCCGGCCGTGGCGAAGACGTCAAGGACCCGCTCCAGTTGATCGTCGGTATGGGCGGGGGTGAAGGACACCCGCAGCATCTCCTGACCCACGGGCCGGCCGGGTGCGACGATCGGATTGACGTAGACGCCCGCGTCGAGCAGCCGCTGCCACAGCGACAGGCACCGGTCCTGATCCCCGACAGCGACCGGGATGATCGGACTGACTGAACTTCCCGTATCGAAGCCAAGCGCACGCAGCCCGTTGTGCATACGTTCGGCCACATCCAGCGCACGCTCGCGCCGCTCCGGCTCGGCCCGCACGATCTCCAGAGCCGCCAGCGCCGCCGCCGCGACGGGCGGAGCCATAGCCGCCGTGAACACCGTTGCCCGGGAACAGAACCTGACGAAGTCGATCACCTCGGCAGGACCGGCCAGCACACCGCCGGCCGACCCGAGGCTCTTGGAGAACGTCGCTGTCACCAGGTCCACCCGACCCTCCAATCCGAAGTGTTCCGGCGCCCCCCGGCCCATCGCGCCGATCAGGCCAAGGTCATGGGCACAGTCGACCACCACGCGTGCCTCATGACGGGCAGCGAGCTCCGTGATGCCGGGCAGGTCGCACAGGTCACCCTCCATGGAGAACAGCCCGTCGGTGATGATGATCCGCCCGGCACCGGGCACGGCCCGGTCAAGCAGCGACTCGGCCCGCGCCACGTCGCCCCGGCGGAAGCGGTGGTAGTCGGCACCGGCCAGCCGCACGGCGTCCACCAGCGACGCGTGGTTCTGCCGGTCGCCCAGCACCACATCCCCCTTGCCCATAAGACCGGCGAGCAACAGGTTGGTCTGGAACCCCGACGGCGCGATGACCGCAGCCTCCCGGCCAAGGAACGCAGCGCAGGAACCTTCCAACTGCTCATGCACCTCCCGCGTGCCGCACATCGCCCTGGCTCCCAAGCCGCCCATGCCGTACTCGCGGACGGCCCGGACCGCTGCCTCCGCGAGCCGGGGATCACGGGCCAGACCGAGATAGTCATTCGAACCAGCCATCACCACCGACCGTCCGTTGACCATCACTTCACCCGGACGAGTGGACGCCAGCACCGGGCGGAAGTAAGCGGAGCCGACGAGCGGGCCGTAGAGCCGGACCGGGTCGAACTCACGGCATTTGGCGAAGATATCCACGAGGAGAACTCCTGTAACTAGGGAAAGAGCGGGGCGCGAGCCGAGGGGCAAGCGCAGCCGAGAAAAAGGCCACGGCCATTCCGGCGAGCGCGTCGCTGAGATAGTGATAGCGGTTGTAGACCACAGAGACCGTGACACAGAGAACCAGCGGAAGGAAAGCATGGAATGCCTTGACAGAAATGATCCGGCGCATAGCCAGCAGTCCGGCCCAGGCAGTAGCGACGTGAGCGGACGGAAAACAGGCACCGACCGGATCGTGCACCATGATCAGGGCCTGCACATCGGTCATGACGTAACCAGCCAGCGAAGTGGAACTGAACGCATCACCCAGGGCGGCTACCGGTCCGCGCAGCGGAACCAGCAGAAAACCCAGATAACACAGGTACACAGCGGACATCTGGAGGAGGAGATAGTCAGCAGCGTCTTCCGTACGGTCACGGAAAATGAGCCATAGCGGGGGTAGGGCGGCGAAGAGATAGAACGAGAAATAGCTCGCCATCATGAACTCGGTGAGCGGTGGCGAGGCGAACCCGTCGAGTACGAGATTGGGATGGCCGCCGAACAGCCGCCGTTCCCAGGCGTTGACATCGTCGTCCACGAACCGGCCCCGCAGCACCAGCGCATAACGGCCCACCGCCGGATAGAGGAAGAGCGTGAGGACCAGGGGACAGCACAGCGACACACACGCGACCGGCCGGCTCTTGGGACGGTGGCGGGCCAGAGCGGCACAGGCGAGGACGAGGACCAGGCACCCGAGGAAGCCGGTCAGCAATGCCGCCCGGCCGCGCACCGGCCCGGGGCCCAGGGCCACCAGGCCGGCCGCTACCGCGAGATAACCGGCGGTCAGGCGCTCGAGCGGACGCACGGTGCGTAGACCCGGTTGATGAACGGACGCTCGGCAACGGCGTAGAAGACGTAGATGCTGCACTGGAACAACGCCGCCAGCGCCAGCCCCTCGACCGACCGGCACCACAGCGCGAACCCGTAGGCATGCACCGTCCCAATGCC
Source organism: Streptomyces yerevanensis (assembly GCF_000716805.1). Classification (NCBI taxonomy): domain Bacteria; kingdom Bacillati; phylum Actinomycetota; class Actinomycetes; order Kitasatosporales; family Streptomycetaceae; genus Streptomyces; species Streptomyces yerevanensis. The sequence continues at coordinate 148,579 of NZ_JNWJ01000010.1, forward strand.
GTACATCGGATTGCGGAAATAGCGGTAGGGGCCGGAGGCCACCAGCCCGCTGCCATCGCCGCTGTCCGTGTGATCGATACGGCGGTCAAGGAACATGTCCCGGCAGTAGAACGTGTCCAGCCCCGCCAGGTGGGCCGACCACAGTTTGAAGACCGTGCCCACCACGATCAGGACGGTACCCGCTGTCCAGGACAGCCAGACCGGGATGGCGGCCGGAAAACTACTGCCGAACGCGAACATCAGAACGGCCTGAGAAAAACCTTGATTGAGGAAAACGATACCGAGAACGGCTTCGTATGCCAGATAGGCACGATCTTCCCCGAACCGGCCCGTGAGCCACCGCTTCACCGGCGTACCGAGAACAAAAATGATCCCCCCGTAATACGCCACCCAGACCGTCATCGCGTACCACACGGAAATCTCTCGCAGTGCGGCACCCGCTGATCCGGAAGTTGCGCCGGGGACATGGACAAGGGTCAGGTCGACCAGATAATAGACGGCGACCATGCCGAGCCAGGCCGCGACCCTGGCGCCCCGCCCTTCGGTTTTGTCGAGCCGCAACCCGAGTGTACCCACGAATGTGTAGCCAAAATGTGGCCGAGTTTTCGGCCGCGAAACCTCGCTCATAATGCACAGTTATATTAGGTGAAGGTGCAGGTGCGCAAAACGGCAAAACCTTGGAAGTGTGTGTATTAATGGATTACCGCATCGCTCTTTCGTCTGTGGACGAGATGCTTGCCCGCAACGGGCTGGCCGAGACGGTCGGCGTCATCTTCTTCTTCGCCGGGGAACTCCCCGACCCCGGCGAGCTGCACGCCAGGGTCGCCGAACGCTGGGGCGACCAGGCCCGGCTGCGCCTGGTCCTGGACCCACCGCCCAACGGATACCGGCGCCTGTACCAACACCATCGGTGGGCTGTGGCCCCCGGCTTCGACCCGGCCGACCACGTGCTGCCCGTCGCCGAAGCAGGTGAGCCACATGCACCGGAGCATGCCGGGAACCCGATGGAAAACCTCAGCACGTTGCTCACCCCGCACGTGAGCCGGCCAATGCCCGCCAGCCTTCCGCCCTGGCGACTACTGCCTGTACGAGGCGTGCCCGACGATGGATTCGCCCTCGTTCTCCTCTCACACCACTCACTGCTCGACGGCAGCTCACTGCTGACGCTGTTGCGCCTGCTGCTCGACGGCACTCCCAAGCCTGCTGGCGGCACACCGGCTCCGGCAGCGCCCATCTGCACGCCACAGCAGCCAATGCACTGGGCGTGCCTGGCCCGCGCACTGCGGGCCGAACTCCCACGCGGCAGCGCTCTCCCCGACACACTCGAAGGCCACGCACACCCGGAGGTGGCCTTCGCCGCCCTGGAACACGACAACGTACGCGCCGCCTGCGGCCTGGCCGACGGCAGAGGAGCCACCCTCAACGAGCTGCTCATCGCCCTGACCACCGGCGCTCTGCGCAGCGTCTACGGTCTGCCTCGCCCGGTCGGCCGCCGCCAAGTGCCGCCAGTGCAGGCAACGGTGCCTATCGACCTGCGTACTCGGGAAACCGCCCATCACCTTGGCAACATCGTCTCGAGCGTACGGATCCCGCTGCCCTTGCAGGCGCCAACTCCACACGCTCGACTGACGGCCTGCCGCCAGCTGCTGGCGAAGGTTCCACGAGGCACAGCACACCAAGACCTCATCCGATTGGGCGACGCCGTCAACCGCCTAGGACCCTGGGTAGTTGAGGCCCTCGCGAAACGCGGGTACTCACCCGCCTACGCGGCGGTCAACACCACGGCCCTCAAATGGCGGCACCCGCAAGCCCATCTGGGCGACCGGCCGCTGGTCCGTGTAGCCGCACTCCCACCACTGCACCAACCCGGCACCCTCAACTTCCACGCAGTCGCCTCCGGACACACCGTCACCCTCACCGTCGTCAGCCACACACGACAAGGCACCGCACACACGCTGGCGGACGCCGTCAGCTGCGAGCTCACTCAGATGGCACGCAGCGTCTGAGCAGCAGGCCCGCTGGTCCGCCCTGAGCGCGCGGCGCCGAACTCGACGACATCGACCTGGCCAGGCAGCGGCTGTCCACCCCGCGGCGCCTGGCCGGGCACCGGTCCGAGGCTCGTTGGTGGATCAACTGGCAGTGGCGCGGCTACTCGAACTTCCCGTACTGCGTGCCCGGAGGCAGCGGATGGCTGGAGGTGGTCCGGCCCACCCGCACACGGCCGTTGACCGCCCTGATGATCCAGCCAGGACCGAACGCCGCAGCCCACCTGAGCTGAACCGGGGCATACCACATCGAAGTCTGATTGTTCTGTGCCGCTGAAACTTGAGCGCGTGCCATCGAGGTTTGAGTGGTGCAGGTCCGCTCGCTGAGTCTCCATGATCCTGACAACTCTTCGGTTCTCGGAGGGGTGTGGCCGAGGATGTCGAGGACGGCTTATCAGCTCCGTCTCAGGGGCAGAAGCGGCCACCGTGGCCGTGCCACACGAAGGAGGCCCAGCGTGACCATCCAGCGGATGGACAATGTCCTCATCGTCGTCGACGACCTTGAGGCTGTCATTGCGTTCTTCGTCGAACTCGGCATGGAGCTCGAGGGTAAGGGGCCACTCGAATGGCGCGGGGCGGAGCGTGTTATCGGGCTCGATGACGTCCGGCAGGACATCGCCATGCTGCGGATCCCGGACGGCCACGGGCGAGTAGAGCTGGCGAAGTTCCACAGGCCGAAGGCCATCACCCCCGAGCCGAAAGACGCGCCGGCGAACACGCTCGGCCTTCGGCGCATCATGTTTGCCGTCGACGACATCGAGGACGTCGTTGCCCGCCTGCGGGCCCACGGTGCCGAACTCGTCGGCGAGATCGTGCAGTACGAGAATATCTATCGGCTCTGTTACGTCCGCGGCCCCGAGGGCATCGTCGTCGGACTCGCCGAGCAGCTGAGCTGAAGCCCTCCGGCGGGGCCGTGCACTCACAGGGCAGGCGGGCCCGGCCCCGCCTCGGCTGACTTGTGGCTTCGGCACATGTCGGCACGGCCTAGAGGGTGCTCTTGAATCAGGGCTTGATGGGCTTGCACCGCATATCCGACCTGTAAGGTCGACACGCATGACAGCAGAGTCACCGGCGCAGACTGTGCAACGCTTGTTCCCGCTGCTCGCCGAGGGGAAGAGTGCGGAGGCGGCGGCGCTGTTCGCCGACTCGGTGTCGTTCTCCATCCCGCACCCGCCGGGCATTCCGTGGGTACCGGAGGTCGACTCGGCGGAGGGCATGCGGACGTTCTTCGAGCTGCTGCAGATCCATGTGCAAGCCAAGGAGTTCGACCTCCGCCAGGTCATCGCCGAGGGCGACGATGTGGTGCTCATCGGGCGCATGGTCTCCGAGGTCAAGAAGACGGGCCGGGACATCGACACCGCGTTCGCCCTGCACACCACGGTCCGGGACGGGCGGATCACCCGCTACCACCTCTACGAGGACAGCTACGCCGTCGCCAAGGCCTACTTCGGCGACTGATCGTCCGGCGGGCTCGCTCAGCTTGTCTTTCAACCTCTGGCCTCGAACGTCGCATCGCACGCGCTCACTCGTCCGGGAATTCGCCGGGCAGGCGGACGGCCTTCGCATGATCATGCGTTCCTCCATGGAATCACGTTCATACGAAGGCCGCAGAGGTGAGTTTGCTGCACCACGATGCCCGGTGGGACGCGTTCGACTTCGCGTCCCACTTCCGGGACGACTTCTACTCGTGCCTGACCCGGCGCGGTGACACACTGTTCGAGCTGACGGACGCGATGCTCTGTAAGAACGGGCCGGTGACCTCGCCAGTCGATCTGACGCTGCTGGCCGAACACCGGCGTGGGCACGGCGCGTTGTACGACGCCTTGAACCACGGCCGCGTCGACGTGGCCGGGCTGCGGCGGGTCCTGGCCGCGTTGCCGCAGCCCAAGGCTGCCAACGGGCGTCTGGTCCTGGCGGTCGACGTCTCCCCGTGGCTGCGACCGGACGCGCCGACCAGCCCGGACCGTTTGTTCTGCCACGTCTACGGACGTTCGGGACGGACCAGCGACCAGTTCGTCGCCGCGCTGGATCGGGCCGCACCTCGTGGTGCCAGATCCTGGACACGCTGCGGCTGGGGTCGGCCGACGACGTCGCCGAGGTCACCGCTGCCCAGGTCCGCCGGGTGGTCGAGGACCTTATCGCCATGGGCCGTTTTTGTCAGGCGTCCGGCCGGACGTTGTACCGGTCGAGCGTCGCCTTGCCCGTGTCGGCGTCCATGAGCCGCAGCTCCCACGGGCCCGTGTTGACGTCCATGTCCTTGCCGAAGCCGGCCCACTTCCCGGCCATGCGACGGCCGGTCGGCTCCACCAACATCTGAAGCGCTCCGAAGTACCGGGCTCCCCGGTAGTAACCGTCAGAGGCTGTCTGCTCGGTCCACGTGCCGGTCACCACATTGCCCTCGACCTGAAGATCCAGAGTCAGCGGCGAGTCCGGGTTGAGAGACCCCTGCGGCAGGCTGCGGCCGGTGAGTCGGTGTCCGTGCTGGAGCAGCACCACGAAGTGCTTGCCGGTGAACGAGGCATCGCGGCCGGAGCTGAAGTACTCGTAGGTCGACAGCCATACGCCGGAGTGGTTACCGCGTGGGGCCGTCTGGGGAGTGGGCGACCCGTTGGTCACGGGCACGCCGGTTGGGCTGTCCACGAGGTCATGACCGCCGTGGCCGTCGTCAGAGACGCGAGCCTGTACCGAGGCCGCGAAGCCCAGGGAGTCGATCGGCAGGCCGGTCACGGCTTCGAGGGCACGCGCGTACGCCGGCCGGGGCGCGGCCGTCTCGCCGGATTCCCACCGCTGGACGAGCCGCTTGGAGGCGTCGTTGCGCTGACCCGTGCGCTGCCCGGCCTCACGGACCGCGCGGGCGAACTCGTCCTGGGACATGAGCAGCCCCATGCGGACTGCCCGGAGAATGCTGTTCGGGGTTGCCATGTGATCCACGGTACGCGCAATGACGCCGAAATGTCGCCCCGAATAGCGCCCGAGTGACGCCCTCTTCGACGTCGCGCAGGGCGATGCTTCGGCGACATTGTGTAACGCATGAGCGATGAGATGCCGGACAGCGGCGAGGGGCATGCACGAGGCGAGTCGGGGAGCGACGGAAGGGTGAGGGCGGCCATGCAGAATGTCGAAATCCCCATGTTGCGCGCCTACCGCGAGTGGGTTGAGCACTCGCTGAAGTGCGCCGACGGCTGCAAGGGCGTGAGTAGGGCGGTGGACGGTTGTGACGTCGGGCGGGAATTGTGGGGCGCCTACCGCCTCGCGCGCATCGGCAGGGGGACGTCGTGATGTGGCAGATCGGACGAACTCCGGGAAGTCGCGTGCGCCGCACCAAGGTTGACCAGGTAGCTGTTCCCTTGCGGTTCTCGCGGAACGGCGAGCACGCGATGGATGCTGAGCTTGTGCTCTCCCTGGTCGAGGCCGAGCACCTGCATGCGGCCCTGTGCCGTGCCCTCGACGGCCATCCGGTACCCCCGTCCGCGCCGGAGTGCCGTACGTCCGTCGAGACGACGCCCATCGACGCGCGCGGTGGATCGCGCCTAGCCAGCATTGCACCAACCCGATGGCTGCCGCTTCCGGTGCGCTGAGAGGCGCAAGGGCCGCATCCAAAACCCCCGCTCCGGCAGATGAGTTGCTGTCGCGCCTGTCGGAGCGGGTCGCGCAACGGCGTGGGGACCGATTCCCCGCAGGTCCTGACGAAGGGACAGTTACGTGACCGCAGTGCCCGAGTTCGAGTTCCGCACGTCCAACGCGTGCAAGTACAACAACGACGACCCACGCTGTGTGGAGGTGGCGACGAACGTTCCCGGCAAGGTGGCGGTACGCAACTCCGCGACCGGCCGGACCGTCGAGTTCACGGCGGTCGAGTGGACCGAGTTCCTGGCCGGTGCCAAGCTGGGCGAGTTCGATCTGTCGGCGTAGGGAGTCCTCATGTGGCAGTGCCCGCAGTGCGGCGGCAGCGCCGAGCCCGATCCGGAGCACTCCGGGGTGATGCGCTGCATGTCGTGCTGGGACGTCTGGGCACTGCCGCGTGAGCCGTCCTGTCCCGGCTATCGCCCCCGGCTGATCACTGCACTTCGCAAGCTGGACGAGTACCGGGACCTGCGCCGCTGAGTCCGTACAGGCCCCTGTCGTGTGCCGCACCGTGGTGCATGGCGGGGCGGGCCGGGGGCGAGAAAAGCCGGCGCCCAAGCCCGCTGTCTCAGAAGTCGTCGCGCCGCTGCTTGATGAGCTGCTTCGTGCGCTGGGTCGTGGTCGCGCGGGTCGTCATGGCGTCCAGGACCTCCAGGTGTGCGGCGACCTCCCGGCGCGAGTCGAGATACAGGGCACCGGTCAGATACTCGCTGTAGACCATGTCCGGCAGCTCCGGCTCCTCGAAGCGGAACAGCGTGAAGGGCGCGCACGCCCCTGGGTGCGGGCCGTCCTTGAACTCGGCGATCTGCAGCGTGATGTGGTCGTTCTCGGCGACCACCAGAAGCCGGTCGAGCTGCTCCCGCATCACCTCACCCCGCATGCACACCGGTCGCAGCAGCACCGTCTCGTCCATGATCATCCATAGGCGCGGCGGATGCTCGCGAGTCAGCAGCTTCTGCCGCTCCAGCCGCAGCGTCACATGCCGTTCGACATCGGCGGGCCGGGTCTGTCCGACCGTGCCCGCCTCCAGGACGGCGCGCGCGTAGTCCTCGGTCTGCAGCAGCCCGGGCACGAAGTGCGGCTCGTACGACCGGATCAGCGAGGCTGCGCCCTCCAGGCTCACATGCAGGCTGAACCAGTCCGGCAGCACGTCGTGGAAACGCTGCCACCAGCCAGGCTGGTTCGCCTCCTCGGCCAGCGCGACGAACGCCGCGATCTCGTCGTCGGGCACGCCGTACGTCGACAACAGCACCTGGGCGTACGGGATCTTCAGCGCGACCTCGGCCATCTCCATCCGCCGCACGGTCGCTGCCGTGACACGCAGGATCTGGGCCGCCTCGTCCCGCCGCAGCCCGCATTCCTCGCGCAGTTCCTGAAGTCTTCTTCCCAGCACCACCTGACCCACGGTCGGCGCCGGCCGCCGTTCACTCACGCCACGCCTCCCCACGCGCCGAGCAACGCAAGAAGTCTGCCACGTCGGCGGGAATCCAACACGGGATCGGGCGCCCCTTCATTACCTCGCGCGTAATCGACCACCGCCCACGCCCCCGGCATGGTGGGTGTACCGGGTCCCGGGCCGGCGCACTCCGGTCCGGTACCCGGGTCCCACCGGTCCGCCCGGACCCTGGCCCGTCCGGACCACGACCCACCCCATCTCGACCTCGACGGAGGCTGATTCCGCCATGTCCGCAACCCAGCTCGCCGCACTGGCCCGCACCACCGAGCCGCACACCATGCTGCGCCGTTTCCTGGCGCTCGACGCGGCAGGGACCGGAGCGAACGGCATCGCCTACCTCGTCGCGTCCGGCCCGATGGGCCGGCTGCTCGGCATCGACTCGGGTCTGCTGCTCGCACTCGGCCTGTTCCTCACGGTGTACGCGGCGGGCGTCGGCCTCCTCGCCTCGCGACCCCAGCCGCCGACCCTCCCGGTCCGGGCGGTGATCGAGCTCAACCTCGCCTGGACTGCCCTGAGTTTCATCGCACTCGCCGCCTGGCTGTCACCGACCACCGCGGGGGCGGTGTACATACCGGTACAGGCGCTGGTCGTGGCGGGGTTCGCGCTGGTGCAGTACGCGGCACTGCGAGCCGTTCAGAGGACCTGACCGTAGCTGACTGAGCGTCAGGAAATCAGCGACTGAAGGTACTTGCCCGTCGCCGGGTCGGCCGGGAGCAGTGTCTCGATGGCCAGCTCGGCGACCGTCACGTCCATGGGGGTGTTGAACGTCGAGATGGACGAGACGAAGGACAGGACGCGCCCGTCGTGCTCGATCTGCATCGGCAGCGCGAAGGCAAACGGCTCCACAGTTCCCTCGCCGCGCTCCGGGGAGGCGGGTTCCTCCGGGGCGGAGTACGGATACGCCGCCACCTCCTCGTACAGCGCGCGCAGCGCATCCGAGCGGCGCAGCGCGATGTCCCGCTCCATCTGGGCCAGCAGATGGCCGCGCCACTCACGCAGATTGCGGATCCTCGGCGCCAGGCCCTCCGGGTGAAGCGTCAGCCGTAGGGCGTTCAGTGGAGGCGCGAGCAGATGCTCGGGGAGGTCGTTGAACAGCATCGCGATGCCCCGGTTGGCGGCGATCACGTTGTACGTGGCGTCCACGACGAACGCCGGGTAGGGCTCGTAGCCCTGGATCAGCCGCTCCAGGCCCTCCCGCAGCGCGTCCATCGCCGGGTCGTCCAGCGGGGTCTCCGGATAGTGGGGTGCGTAACCGGCCGCCAGCAGAAGGGAGTTGCGGTCCCGTACGGGGACGTCGAGATGCTCGGCGAGGCGCAGCACCATCTCCTCGCTCGGCCGGGAGCGGCCCGTCTCGATGAAGCTGATGTGCCGCGCCGAGGACCCGGCCCGCAACGCCAGCTCCAGCTGACTCACCCGGCGCTGCTCGCGCCAGCCGCGCAACAGCGGCCCGATCTCACGTTCGGCGGAGGCGTCGGCGTTCGGGGCAGTGGCCATACGACGACCGTAGTCGAGGCCCGGTACCGGGCGGCCATCGGAGTGACGCAAGAGAACGGAGAGACGCGTACGACAGCGCGTCGTCAGCCGCCCACTGCCCATCCCTCGGCCGGGTCCGTCCCCCGCCCGCCGTCGGGCACCCGCCTGACCAGCCCCGTAACCGTCCCCCTGTGGCACGCTGAGAGAACCGGACGTTACGGGACGACGGAACGGAGCACAGTCATGCCCCTCGAACCGCTCTCGCAGAAGGACATCGAGGAACGGCTCGCCGAGCTGCCGGGCTGGTCGCTCGACGGGGACCGGATCGCCCGCTCGTACCGGCTCGGCTCGCACTTCGCGGCGGCCGCGATGGTCGTGCACATCGCGCAGGTGCAGGACGAGCTGGACCACCACTCCGACCTCACCCTCGGCTACCACTCCGTCTCGCTCACCGTGAACACGCACAGCGTGGGCGGCGCGGTCACCGAGAAGGACTTCGAGCTGGCGCGCCGGGTCGAGGAGCTCGCCGCGGGGCACGGTGCCAGTTGAGCAACCTGGTGTTCGACTACAACGAGGAGGCCGAGCGGTACGACGCCTCCCGTGGCGGCGAGCCCCGTGCCGCCGAAGCCGCGAGCGCCGTACTCGCCATGCTCCCCAAGGGGACGCGCGACCTCCTCGACGTCGCCTGCGGCACCGGCACGGTGACCCGGCGCCTGGCGGCGGCAGGACTCGACGTGACGGGAGTCGACGCCGCGAACGGAATGCTGAGCCGGGCCGCCGCACAGGTGCCCGGCCGCCTCGTACGCGCTGACTGCCGCCAACTCCCCTTCCCCGATGCCTCGTTCGACGCCGTCTCGGCGATCTGGCTGCTGCATCTGCTGGACGACGCGGCCCTCGTGGTCGCCGAGGCGGCCCGTGTCCTGCGGCCGGGCGGCGTCTTCGTCACCACCGTCGACAAGGCCGCCGCCCACGACGTGCGCAGCGACATCGACGCCGTCATGGCCCCGCGCCCCCGCCGCGCCGCCCGCGACGAGTCCGGCCTGGTGTCGCGCTTCGCCACCGACAGCGGCCTGATCCCGGCGGCCCGCTCGACCTTCCGAGGCCGCGGCCAGGGCCGCACCCCGGCTCAGGCCGCCGCCGACGTACGTCGCGGCTGGTACACCCTCCTCCGCCCCGGCGCCCCCCTCACCGAACAACTCGCCTCCCGCCTGGAACAACTCCCGCACCAGCATGTCCCGCGCCCCGAACCGGAGTTCAAGCTCCGCTCGTTCCGGAAACCGGGGCCGCGCGACGCGTGAAGTCCATGACCCAGTTGGTCACCCACGTCTTCTCGCCGTCCACCGAGAACGCCTGCTCCCAGCGGGCGGTGGTCTCGGAGATCCCCGACCACACGAACCGCACCCGCACGTCCTTGCTGATGGGGGTCCCCCCGCTCGAGCGAAGTCGAGAGTGGGGGAGCATGTCGTCCCCGAAGAACTCGCCCCGATCGTCGGTGAAGTGACCGATCACCGGCGGGAACAGCTTGCCCGTGCGGCTGGACGACCAGTTCAGCGACCACTCCTTGGTCTCCTGGTCGAACAGTCGCAGCGTCAGCCCCTTCCAGCCCTGGCTCGGCACCGCCATCTCGTCGATGTTGGCGGCCCCGTCGAACAGACTCCAGCAGCGGTGCGTGGCGGCGAACTCCTGCCACCCGCTGTCCGGGTCGAGGAAGTCCGCCAGTCGGCGATTGTGGACGTCCCACGCGCCGTGGAAGAAGTCGAAGTCGTGCGCGCTGCTCATGAGAGGTCTCCAGTCGTGCCCTCGGGCAGTGAGTCCACGAGGTATCCGTCCAGGTCAGGGGTATCGGGCATGAGTACGTGGCGTACCCAGGCGTTGCGTTCGTGCAGGATCGGTGGCAGTTCCCAGACGCAGCCGATCCACGGCAGATCGGGAGTGATGAAGTGCGTCGGGTCGCGGTCCGGGCAGCCGAGGACCGGCTGACCCGCCGAGGCGCCCCGAAAGTGCAGCACGTTGTCCCACACCCAGCTGTACGCGTTGAGGTACGCGCCGTCGTCGCCGCCCCGGTGCAGCACGACGAACGTCGCGGGCGGGGTGGAGTCCGGCTCCGGAAGCAGCTTCGGCAGGATCGCGTACGCCGCCTCCTCGACGTCGGGCGCGATGCCCGCCGGGTCCGCGGTGACGTGGTAACGCTTGATCCGCCGCCCCGCCACCTCGATCGGCGGCGGCACGGTCAGAAGCTTCTCCGCGAAGGCCACAGAAGATGTCATGGCAGGAAGCTAGACCCGCTTCACTGACACCTTCTGTCAGTGAAGTCTGAGATCGTGACCGAGTGAAATCGGCCCGCCTCGTCTCCGTCCTCCTGCTCCTCCAGACGCGCGGACGGCTCACCGCCGCCCAGCTCGCCGAGGAGCTGGAGGTTTCGGTGCGCACGATCTACCGGGACATCGAGGCGCTGAGCGCCGCCGGTATCCCGCTGTACGGCGACGCCGGCCACGCGGGCGGATACCAACTCCTCGACGGCTACCGCACCCGCCTCACCGGACTCACCACCGAAGAAGCCGAGGCTCTGTTCCTCGCCGGCGTCCCCGGCCCCGCCGCCGAACTCGGGCTCGGCTCGGTCCTCGCCGCCGCCCAGCTGAAGGTCCGCGCGGCCCTCCCGCACGAACTGCGCGAGCACGCCGACCGGATCAGCGGCCGCTTCCACCTCGACGCGCCCGGCTGGTACGCGGAGGACGACGAGGCTCCGTACCTCCCCGCCGTCGCGGACGCCGTCTGGAACAGCCGCGTCCTGCACGTCCGCTACCGCCGCTGGCGCGAGCCCACCGACGTGGAGCGCCGCCTCGAACCGTACGGACTCGTCCTCAAGGCGGGCCGCTGGTACGTGATCGCCGGCCCAGGACCGCGTACGTACCGCGTCGACCAGATCCTCGAACTGGCCGCACCCGGCGAGGAGTTCAGCCGCCCCGAGGACTTCGACCTCGCCGCGTACTGGACGGCGTACCAAAGGGACTTCCACGACCGGCTGCACCGCGGCGAAGCGGTGGTCCGGCTGGCTCCGGGAGTGCGGCTGACCGGCGCCGCGGCCCGCGCCGTCGAGGCCACCGGCTGTACCGACGCGAACGGCTGGACCCGCGCCACCCTCCCCATCGAGTCGATCGACCACGCCCACGGCGAGTTCCTGCGCCTCGGCGCGGGCATCGAGGTTCTGGAACCGGCCGAGCTGCGGGAACACATCGCGCGGACGGTCACCGCACTGGCCCGCACATACACGTAGAGAGCGCTTGCCCAAAGGCGGCAACTCCCGTACCCCCAGCGGCGACTGAGGAGTGGAACCCCTCTGCCCCCACTCAGGAGGTACGTCACCGTGCGGCACCCGCATCGCAGACGCAAGAAGCTCCGCCTGTTGCTCGCCACCGTCGTCACCGGGACCCTGGCCGCCACCGGGATCACCGCGTTCAACGTGAGTTCCGCCGAGGCCGCGGTCGCCCGGCAGGTCGAGGGACTCGACCGGGGCGTCGTCAGCGTCCACACCGGCAGCGGCAACCTGGTCAGCTGGCGCTGGCTGGGCACCGACCCGGGCAACGTGTCGTTCAACGTCTACCGGGCCGGTACGAAGGTCAACTCGACGCCGATCACCGGCTCCACGAACTACTTCCACTCCGGCGCCCCCAACTCCGCCGACTACACGGTCCGCGCGATCGTGGACGGAGTGGAGCAGGGCGACTCCGTGCACGCCATCCAGTTCCGCAGCGGATACAAGGACGTGCCGATCACGCCCCCGGCGGGCGGCTCCGGCTACACCTACGAGGCCAACGACGCCTCCGTCGGCGACCTGGACGGCGACGGCGCCCTCGACTTCGTACTGAAGTGGCAGCCGACCAACGCCAAGGACAACTCGCAGTCCGGCGTCACCGGCAACACCATCGTCGACGGCATCAAGATGGACGGCACCCGCCTGTGGCGCATCGACCTGGGCCGCAACATCCGCTCGGGCGCGCACTACACGCAGTTCCAGGTGTACGACTACGACGGCGACGGCAAGGCCGAGGTCGCCATGAAGACCGCGGACGGCACGCGGGACGGCACCGGCGCGGTGATCGGCAGCGCGTCCGCCGACCACCGCAACTCCGGCGGGTACGTACTGTCCGGGCCCGAGTTCCTGACCATGTTCAACGGGCAGACCGGCAAGGCGATGCAGACGGTCGACTACGTCCCGGCGCGCGGCAACGTCGCTTCATGGGGCGACTCGTACGGCAACCGTGTCGACCGCTTCCTCGCCGGTACCGCCTACCTGGACGGCGAGCGGCCCTCGCTGATCATGGCCCGCGGCTACTACACGCGCTCGGTGATCGCGGCCTGGGACTGGCGGAACGGCCAGTTCACGCGCCGCTGGACCTTCGACACCAACTCCTCGACCAACACCGGCAAGGGCTACGACGGCCAGGGCAACCACAGCCTGTCCATCGCGGACGTGGACGCCGACGGCAAGGACGAGATCGTGTACGGCGCGATGACCGTGGACGACAACGGGCATGGCCTGTGGACGACCAAACTCGGCCACGGGGACGCCGGCCATGTCGGCGACCTCAACCCGTCCCGCTCGGGACTCGAGTACTTCAAGGTGTCCGAGGACAGCTCCAAGCCCGGCTCCTGGATGGCCGACGCGCGCACCGGACAGATCCTGTGGCAGACCGCCTCCGGCTCCGACAACGGCCGCGGCGTCTCCGCCGACATCCATGCGGGCTCGGCAGGCGCCGAGTCCTGGTCCGCGGCCGACACCACGCTCCGCTCACCCAGCGGAGCCTCGCTCGGCCGCGAGCCGTCCAGCATCAACTTCGTGAACTGGTGGGACGGCGACACCACCCGCGAACTCCTCGACGGCACCCGCATCGACAAGTACGGCACGAGCGGTGACACCCGGCTGCTGACCGGAGCCTCCGTCGCCTCCAACAACGGCACCAAGGCGACCCCGGCGCTCTCCGGCGACATCCTCGGCGACTGGCGCGAGGAGGTCGTCTGGCGCACCGCGGACAACACGGCCCTGAGGATCTACTCGACCCCGCACGAGACCAGCACGAAGATCACCACCCTGCTGCACGACCCGATGTACCGCGTCGCGCTGGCCTGGCAAAATACGGCTTACAACCAGCCGCCGCACCCCAGCTTCCACATCGGCAGCGGCATGGCGACGGCTCCTCGCCCGACCGTCTACGCACCCTGAGAGCCCGGCACACCTGAGGTACCGGAGGGGTCCCGCTTCCGTCGCGGGGCCCCTTCCGTATTGCCGGGATTTCCACCACGTCGTACTGGCACGCTGAGCACCGATGAGTTCACTCGGCTCCCACGGTCTACAGAGACAACTTCACCAAGCAGCTCTTCAGAAGGAATCACCATGAGGAAGATCACCGCCGGCCTGTTCATCTCGCTCGACGGCGTCGTAGAAGCCCCCGACCAGTGGCACTTTCCGTACTTCGACGACGACATGGGGGCCGCCGTCGGCTCGCTGTTCGACGGGGTCGACACCATCCTGTTCGGCCGCAAGACCTACGACAGCTTCGCGGGGGCGTGGCCCGAGCGTGAGGCGGAGGGCGGGGAGGACGCCGGCTTCGCCAAGATCCTCGGCGACACACGCAAGATCGTGGCCTCGCACCAGAAGCTCGAGTTCACCTGGCGAAACTCCGAGCAGCTCCAGGGCGACCTCATCGAGACCGTCACCGAGCTGAAGAACGAGCCGGGCGGGGTCATCTCCCTGAGCGGCTCGATCTCCGTCGTCCGCCAACTGCTGGCCGCCGGCCTCCTGGACGAGCTGCACCTGCTGGTCCACCCGATCGCCGTACGCCACGGAATGCGGCTCTTCGACGAGGCCGAGACCACGATCCCGCTGCGCCTGCTCTCCTCGAAGACCTTCGGGTCCGGCGTACTGCACCTCGTTTACACCCGGGCCGAGTCCACCGGCGACGCCGGATACGAGGAGGCCAAGGCTCACCTGTCCCAGCCCGGGCAGTAAGAGACCACCGGCTCACGGCCCGGCCCGCGCACACCGCGCAGGCCAGGCCGGGCCGGGTCATCTACGCGGCCACTATCCCGCCGTGTCCCCGTAAACGACCCCGCGCCCGTTCGTCGACACGTACACCCGCCCGTACACCCGCGGATCCCCGGTGATGGCCGCACCCGTCCAACCCCACTGGTGCGCGTCGTCGTTGATGCGCGTCCAGGTCGAACCCTGGTCCGTGGAGCGGAAGATGCCGCGTATGCCGTCGATCTTGGCGCTGGTGTAGAGCGTCTGGTACGAGGCGCCGGGCGCGGCCTTGCCGAAGCCGATCGTGTCGGCTTGCTCGACCCCCGACAGCTTGGTGAAGCTCGCGCCGCCGTCCGTCGAGTGCCACAGCCCGTACGCGCCGTCGCTCGCACCGCCCGCCAGCCAGATGTCGCCCTTGGTACCGGGCAGCGCCTTGAAGCGCACGCTGTCACCGCTCGGCAGACCGGTCGCGGCCGACGCCGTGAAGGTGGCGCCACCGTCCGAACTGACGTAGAACTTCCCGGACTTGAAGCCGTAGAAGGTCCGCGGATCGACCCGGTCGGACTCCACGATCGCGCCCGCCGGAATCCCACTCGACGCGGACCACGACGAGCCGAACCCGGTCGCGTAGTGCACGCCCGCACCCTCCGGACTCCACACGAAGCGGCTGCCGTCGGAGGCGGCGGCGACCGTGCCGCCGCCCGAGACGCCCGAAGGATCCGTCCCCGCGAACCAGTTGGCACCGTTGTCGGTGGAGAAGGCGATGTGCGGACCCGCGTCGAGATTCCCGGCCCGCACCACGGTCCCGGGATTCGTCTCGGCGAAGTCGAGGCTCGTGGTCGTGGTGAAGTTCGGTGAAGTGAACATCATCGACGGCACTTTGGTGAGATCCGTGTGCCGGAAGCCGCCGACGTCTCCGAGCGCGCTGAACAGCTGCGCCCCGCCGGACGGAGGAGCGGCGAGGTCGTTGACGGCCGTCTCCTCCAGGCCCCGCACCATCGGCTTGATGGTGAACTGGCCCCCGCTGTCCCACTTGCCGAGGTCCTCGGTGCCGTAGATCGTGGCGCCCGTCCCGTACATCATCCGGTCCGGGTCGAACGGGTCGATCTCCAACGCCTCGGTCATCCAGCCGAGTTTGGGGCTCTGCTCGGGCGGGGAGGGGTTCGCGCCCCAGGTCAGCCAGGGCGAGGACGAGACGTCCATGGTGTAGCGGTTCGAGCGGGTGGGATACGAGCTGTAGTCCCAGGCCTTCGTCCAGGTGCCGCCGCTGTCCGTGGAGCGGAAGATCTGGGTGTCCGGCCACCAGGAGCTGTACGCGGTCGCCATCACCGTGCCCGGGTTCTGCCGGTCCACGGTCAGCCCGCTGAAGCCGTAGTACGTGTCGGCCTCGGCCACCGGGCTGATGTCCGTCCAGGTCCCGGACTCGGTCGCGTACCGCCACAACTGTCCCTTGCCGCCGTCGTACGGGCCGCCCTTGTCGCTGTACGCGAGATAGAGGTAGCCGTTCTCGGCGTCAAGCACGCCCTTGTGGGCGAGGTATCCGGTGGGCTGGCCGGGCAGCCGGGACCAGGTGGCGCCCGCGTCGGTCGAGCGGTAGACCGCGTTCTCCTTGTCGGCGACGCCGACATAAATCGTCTGCGTGGCGTTCGTACCAGTGCCCGTCGACTCGTCGAAGGTGACCCAGACGATGCCCTGGTTGTCGGAGGCGTAGCCGCTCGTGTCCGTCGGATCCTGCACGTAATTACCGACGTTGGGGAAATTCGTCACCTGCGACCAGGAGGCGCCCGAGTCCGTGGACCGCCACAGGCCCTTGCCGCTCGGGGCGCCCAGATACAGCACGCTGTTCTTGTGCGGGTCCACGGCGAGCCGCTCGCCCATGCCGCGTCCGGGCATGTTGCCGCCCAGCTTGAACGGCAGGTCGGCCTTCTGCCAGCTCGCGCCCCGGTCGGCGGACCTGAGCACGGCACCGTTCTTCGGGTCCCAGCTGTTCGTGTACGTGCCGACGGCCGCGTACACCCGGTCGGGGTCGACCGAGTCCGAGGCGAGGCTGACGACGCCGGTGTGGCCCCAGTCGTCCCAGCCGATGGAGTCGAGCAGCGGGGTCCAGGTCTTCGTCGACTCCTGCCAGCGGTAGGCGCCGCCGATGTCGGTGCGGGCGTATGCGAGGTTCTTCTCGCTCCGGTTGAAGACGATGCCTGGCACGAAGCCGCCGCCGTCGATCCGGGCGTTCTTCCAGGTGTACGGGTCGGCGGCGACGCTCACCGGCCTCTCGACCGGCGGGGCCGCCATCGCGGACGGACTGCCCGCGAGGAGACCGGCCGCGAGCGCGAGTACGGCCGTGAGAACGCGGCCCCTTCTGACGGTTTTTCCGGTTCTTCGCACGGTGGGGGTCCTCTCCTGGAGCGGGGGATGGGGGGAGGAGGAAGTGCGCAGTGGAGCCGGGCGGACCCCCAGGAGGAGGGGGTCCGCCCGGCCGTGGGCCCCGTCGGTAGGGCCCTGTACACGGAGCGACGGGGGCTATTCGAGGAGCTCCGCGTACGAGCCCATGGCGAGCGCTATGTCCGCCTGGGCCCAGAACCGGTGGTACGTGAACGTGGGCGCGGCGCCGCCCGCGAGATAGCTCTCGATCTTCGACCACGCCGGGTCGTCTTCGTAGAAGGAGCGGATCGAGTCGAAGGTGGACGAGGAGTTGATCGCGTCACCGTTCGGCATCGTGCCGGTCCAGCCGCTGGGGATGTACACGCCGTCGTCGAAGCGGTTGTAGTCGGCGCGGGTCTCCGGGACCGCGATGCCCAGCGCGTCCTGGTTGTTCGCCCACATACCGTCGAGCAGTGCCTTGGCGGTCGACGCGGCCTCGGTGTCCCCGGACTTGTCCGCGTAGTACGTCAGGGTCTTGGCGTACGCGGCCGCCACACCGACATCGTTCGTGTAGTCGGCGACGGTGACATGAAGTCCGCTGTTGGAACCGGGACTTGACGCGTTCCAAGTGTCGGGCGCACCCGACCACTGGAGCGTGTTGGGGATGCGGAAGCTGCCGTCCGGGTTGACCGTGGTCTTGGACAGCGCCCAGTCGACCCACTTGTCGAGCACGACCTTGGCGTCCGCGTCACCCGTCTGCTGGTAGTACTCGGCGACCCGCTCCATGGACCACGCCTGGAAGCCGAACCACTGGTTGGACGGCGGGTCGTGGTACACCGGCTTCTCGTCGTAGTACATGCCGTAGAAGGTCGGGGTTCCGGCCGGCGGGGTCGCGTAGTGGCCCTTCCAGCTGTTGGTGGCACCGCCCGCGATGGCGCCCTCGTTCGACTGCAGCCAGCGGTAGAACTCCAGCTGCCGGTCGAGCGACTTGGCCCAATCCGCTTGCCCGGTGGCCGACTTGGGCTTCAGATCGGCGTACGAGCTGAGTGCGTACGCGGCCAGGGGGTTCTGGTAGCCGCCGTGGGCGTGGCTGGAGCCGATGCGCCAGGACCAGCCCGCCGAGGTGTCGGTGGCGCCGCCCCAGGCGTAGTACCAGTTGAGCAGGTAGTGGGAAGCGTCCTTGCCGGTGCCGGGTGCACACGTCGACGGGCCCACGCAGTTGCCGATTTTCTTGAAGTACTTGTCGTACATGGCGTAGCGCAGATAGTCGCCCATCTTCGCGGCCTTGCCGAGCGTCGCCGAGACCTCGGAGCCCTTGCCCTGCTCCTCGGCCCAGACATCGGCCCAGTACGCGGCCTGTACGGCACGCGCGTCGGCGTCCGGCGCGTTGGTGAACTTCCACTGCTTGGCGTAGGAGGCGTCACCGGTGAACAGATCCAAGTACCCGTTCTTGCCGCCGTACTTGAAAGCGTCACAGGTCGGCTGCGGCACCGTCTCCCACACCGACTCCTGCGAGCCGCGCTGGAAGGTGTTGATGTACGAAGGGCCGGTGTCGCTCGGGCCCGCCTCGCACTTGCCCGGCGAGTTGCCGTAGCCGTAGACGTTGTCGACGTCCTGCAGCCAGTGCATGCCGTAGATGTCGTCCGTGCCGTACGCGCTCTTCAGCTCCGAGGCGATCGGGTCCTGGCCGACCGAGACGCCGGGGTCGAGCTTCGCCGGGTACTCGTTCGGGGTGTCCAGCTCGGGCGCGTACGTGGCGGGCTTGGAGGCGTTGTAGAAGGAGGTCGTCGGCTGGTCCGCCTTCGTGGGGATCATGAACTTCTCCATGGTCTCCCACGCGGCGTTGAACCTGGTCCAGTCGCCGGTGACCTTGCCGTACATCGCCTGCAGCCAGATCAGATAGCTGTACGCCTCCGACGTCGTCTCATGGCCGTGGTCCGGCGCCTCGACGATCAGCGTCTCGACCGAGTGGTACGGGATGCCCTCGGGGGAGAAGTAGCCGTTCGCCGGGTCGGTGATCTTGCCGTAGAGCTCCAGGAAGCGGCCGTCGTACGCCTTGGTCGCGGCGAGCTGGGTGGCGGTGACCGTGGCCTTGGCGTGCCCGGTGGCCGTCGACTCGAAAGTCGCCGAGCCGGTACCGGAGTCGCCGGCCGTGATGGTCACCTTCTGGGCCGTGTTCCAGTTCGACGGCGTGAAGGTGAGCGACGAGCCGCCGGTGACCGACAGGCCCGTATTGCCGTCCGTACGGGCGGTGGAGACCGTCACGTTCGCGCTCGGCTGCGTCGACAGCTTCACGTCGAACGTGCCCGTCTTGCCCTGCTGGACGCCGAGTTGGGCAGGCGAGGCCACCACGGCGGGACCCGAGGCGACCGTGATGCCGACCGGGGTGGAGTCCGCCGAGGCACCCAGACTGTCGTACGCCTTCGCCACCAGCGAATGACCGCCGACAGCAAGGGTGTTGACGGAGAGCGTGTACGGCGACGTGGTGTCCGTACCGAGCAGCTTCGTGTCGTCGTAGAACTCGACCTTGCTGATCGTCGCGTCATCGGCCGCCGCGGCGGTGGCGGCCAGCGGGACCGCGTCGCCCTGCGTGTAGACGGCGCCCGCGGCGGGGCTGGTCAGCACGGTGATCGGCGGCTGGTGCGCGCCGACACACGTGGTGCCGTTCACGGCGAAGTTGGTCGGTGCGGCGTTGGTCCCGCTGTACGTGAACTGCGCGCCGGTGGTGACGGCGGCCCCGGAGGCGATCTTCGCGTTGAAGGAGGCGCTCTTCACTGTGACGGTCTTTCCGGACTGGGACCAGGTGCCGCTCCACCCGTTGCCGAGCTTCTGGTTGCCGGCGTAGTCGTACGTCAGCGTCCAGTCGTCGATGGCTTCGGAGCCGCGGTTGGTGAGGGTCAGCTCCGCGGTGAAACCGGAGCCCCAGTCGTTGGTCTTGTAGTCGACGTTGCACTCGACTGCCGCCGCCTGTGCGGGAGTCGAGCCTGTCGCCAGTGTGGTGAGGGGGAGTGCGAGGGCCGCCGTGACAGCGGTCCACAACCGCCGCGCACGGCGTCTCTTTCTGCCTGCCATGTCTCTGGTTCCTCTCCTTGCGGCTCGGAGATGGGGGGAGGAGCAACAAGCTTTGAACCAGTGGGAGCGCTCCCATCTTGGGGAGGGGGATGTCAAGGGTCAAGGTGCTTGAAGAGTCGAAAAGATTCGATAGGGGCATCTGTAGGAAACATGTCAACTCCTTGGTTACTCCTCTGTTCTTTGCCATCACTTGGCGCTACCTTCGTCCGCACCAGTGGGAGCGATTCCATCAGTCGACGCGTCCGTGACGGCGCGTCAGAGCTGCAAGGAGTCGCTCATGCGACACCCCCCGCGTTTACCTCTTTTAGTGGCCGGTGCGGCACTCGCCCTTGCGGCGAGCACCGTCGCACCGGTCGGCACGGCTTCCGCAGCGGCGCCCGCGTGCACGGTGGAGTACTCCGTCACCAGCCAGTGGGACGCCGGCTTCCAGGGCGCCGTGAAAATCACCAACAACACCGCCGCGCTGAGCAGTTGGAGCCTCTCCTTCGACCTGGCCGGCGGACAGCAGGTCAGCCAGGGCTGGAACGCCAAGTGGTCCCAGTCCGGTAGGACCGTGACCGCGGCCAACGAGAACTGGAACGGAGCGCTGGGCTCGGGAGCGAGCATCAGCGCCGGGTTCCTGGCCTCGGGGTCGGGGAGCACCGCCGCGCCCCTGTCCTTCAAGCTCAACGGGACCACGTGCAACGTGGACGCCGAGGTCCCGCCCGATCCGCCGGATCCGCCCGCTCCCACGGACGGCCCGCCCGTGCTGAAGGCCTCTGGCAACAAGCTCGTCGACGAGAGCGGAGCCACCCGGCGACTGCTCGGCGTCAACCGCTCCGGCGGCGAGTTCGCGTGCGTACAGGGTTACGGCATCTGGGACGGACCGGTGGACGACGCCTCGGTGAAGGCGATCGCCGACTGGAACGTCAACACGGTCCGCATTCCGCTGAACGAGGAGTGCTGGCTGGGCCTGTCCAACATCAAGCCCGAGTACGCCGGCGCCAACTACATCGCCGCCGTCAAGGACCTGGTGACCAAGGTCAAGGCGCACGGCATGACGCCGATGCTCGAACTGCACTGGTCCCACGGCCAGTACACGGGCAACTCGGCGGGCTGCTCCGACGTGCACGCCAGCTGCCAGAAGCCGATGCCCAACATGCAGTACACGCCGTCCTTCTGGGCCTCGGTCGCCAGCACCTTCAAGGACGACCCGACCGTCGTCTTCGACCTGTTCAACGAGCCCTACCCGGACCGCGCGACCTCCACCGCCGAACAGGCGTGGACCTGCTGGCGGGACGGCGGCACCTGCCCCGGCATCGGCTACGAGGTCGCCGGGATGCAGGACCTGATCGACACGATCCGCGAGACCGGCGCCACCAATGTGATCCTGGCGGGCGGGCTCGCGTACTCGAACGACCTGAGCCAGTGGCTGACGTACAAGCCGAGTGATCCGGCGGGCAATCTCGCCGCGGCCTGGCACGTCTACAACTTCAACACCTGCTCCAACGAGAGCTGCTGGGACTCCACGCTCGGCCCGGTCGCCGCCCAAGTGCCGCTCGTGGCGGGCGAGATCGGCGAGAACACCTGCGCGCACTCCTTCATCGACCGCGTCATGACGTGGTTCGACGAGCGCGAACAGTCGTACCTCGGCTGGACCTGGAACACCTGGAACTGCAACTCGGGTCCGGCCCTCATCTCGGACTACGACGGTACTCCCACGTCGTTCGGCATCGGGTTGCGCGATCACCTGCGCTCCCTCGACGGATAGGAACCCGCACATCATGAGCCGTACCAGAACAGCACTGCTGGCAGCGTTAGCGCTGCTCGTCGGAGGAACGGGCACCGCTGTCGCGGCGATGCCCCCGGACGCCGGCCCGGCCGCCGTCCCCTGCACCGTCGACTACAAGGTGCAGAACCAGTGGGACTCCGGCTTCACCGCCGCGGTCACGGTCACCAACCACACGGCTGCCAAGTCGAGTTGGGCCGTGAAGTGGTCGTACGCCGGAAACCAGAAGATCACCAGCGGCTGGAACGCCAACCTCAGCCAGAGCGGCAACGCGGTCACCGCCGCCAACGAGAGCTACAACGGGACGCTGTCGACGGGCAGTTCCATCAGCTTCGGCTTCAACGCCTCGTACAGCGGCACCAACGCGATGCCCACCACCTTCACGCTCGACGGCGTGACCTGCAACGTCGACGGTGGCGGCGGCCCCACCGACCCACCCGACCCGACGGGCCCCAAGGTCGACAACCCGTACTCGGGCGCCAAGGTGTACGTGAACCCGGAGTGGTCCGCGAAGGCCGCCGCCGAAACCGGCGGCAGCCGCATCGCCAGCCAGCCCACCGGTGTGTGGCTGGACCGGATCGCCGCCATCAACGGCGTGAACGGCGGCATGGGCCTGCGCGACCACCTCGACGAGGCGCTGGAACAGAAGGGCTCGGACGAACTGGTCGTCCAGCTCGTCATCTACAACCTGCCGGGGCGTGACTGCGCGGCGCTGGCGTCGAATGGCGAACTCGGTCCGACGGAGATCGACAAGTACAAGACCGAGTACATCGACCCGATCGCCGCGATCCTCGCCGATCCGAAGTACGCGGACCTGCGCATCGTCACCACGGTCGAGATCGACTCGCTGCCCAACCTCGTCACCAACACCGGCAGCCGTCCCACGGCCACGCCCGAGTGCGACGTGATGAAGGCCAACGGCAACTACGTCAAGGGCGTCGGCTACGCACTCAACAAGCTCGGCGACACGGAGAACGTCTACAACTACGTGGACGCCGGGCACCACGGCTGGATCGGCTGGGACGACAACTTCGGCCCGTCGGCGGATCTGTTCAAGCAGGCGGCAACCGCCGAGGGCGCCACGGTGAACGACGTCCACGGCTTCATCACCAACACCGCCAACTACAGCGCGCTGAAGGAAGACCACTTCACGATCAACGACAACGTGGCCGGCAAGTCGGTCCGTGAGTCGAAGTGGGTCGACTGGAACCGCTACGTCGACGAGCAGTCCTTCGCCCAGGCCTTCCGCGACAAGCTGGTCTCCGTCGGCTTCAACTCGGACATCGGCATGCTGATCGACACGTCCCGCAACGGCTGGGGCGGCGCTTCCCGGCCCACCGGTCCTGGCGCGACGACCAGTGTGGACACCTACGTCGACGGCGGCCGTTACGACCGTCGCCTCAACACGGGCAACTGGTGCAACCAGTCCGGCGCCGGCCTCGGCGAGCGCCCGCAGGCCGCGCCTGCCTCCGGCATCGACGCGTACGTGTGGATGAAGCCGCCGGGTGAGTCCGACGGGGCCAGCAAGGAGATCCCGAACGACGAGGGCAAGGGCTTCGACCGGATGTGCGACCCGACGTACGAGGGCAATCCTCGTAACAACTTCAACATGTCGGGTGCGCTGCCGGACGCTCCGCTGTCGGGGCACTGGTTCTCGGCGCAGTTCCAGGAGCTGATGAAGAACGCGTACCCCGCGCTGTAGCTGCCGCTGGTTGGGCAGTTCGACACTGCGGGTTGACTGTGGCTGGTCGCGCCGTTCCCCGCGCCCCTGGGTTTGTTGGGGTGCGGGGTCGCGGGCCGGTGCGTCAGCCCGTCGCAGGCCGGGCATACGGCCCTGGGCTGGTACAGGGTCCTGGTCCTCCGAGACAGAACCTAAGCGACGGGCATACGACGCACCGGCCCACGACCCCTCCCGCCGGTGGGCAAGTGCGGGCACGTCGTGGCTGGCGGTGAGTGGAGCCGCAGGCTTTTGCTTTAGGGGCGCGGGGAACGGCGCGACCAGCCACGACGCACCCGCAGCCGCGACACGCAGTGTCACCCCTACCCCCTGGCGGGGATCCGGGGCGCAGCCCCGGGGCCAGTTCATGTACAAGTTCGGCTTGCTGTTTCGGCAATGCGAGTGGCCGTTTCGGGGATTCGCGGAGCACTCTGGACGCAAGTCGAATGAGAGGTCATGAACCATGGCGCATCAGCACGATCACACGCAGATCGACTTCGCCGAGTGGCTGCCCATGCTGGAGCAGGAAGCGGAGCTGTTCGCTCCGGTGTACCGGCAGGCGGCGGGGTGGTTGCGGGAGTGGAAGCCCGAGCCGGAGCTGATCGCGGACGTGGGCAGTGGGCCCGGTGTCATCTCCTGCCTCCTCGCGGACGCGTTCCCGCAGGCGCGGGTCGTCGCCGTGGACGGGTCCGCGCCCCTCCTGGAAGCCGCCCGGTCCCGCGCCGCCGAGCACGGGATCGCCGACCGGTTCGGCACTCTGGAGGCCGAACTGGCCGACGGAATCAGCGACTTGGAGTATCCCGCCGACCTGCTCTGGTCCAGCAGGACTCTGCATCACGTCGGCGACCAGCGCGCCGCCCTCACCGAATTCGCCCGCCGTCTCGCACCCGGCGGTGCCCTCGCCCTCCTCGAAGGCGGCCTGTCCTCGCGCTACCTCCCGCGCGACATCGGCATCGGCCGCCCCGGCCTGCAATCCCGCATGGACGCGGTGCAGGAGGAGTGGTTCGCCAAGATGCGGGCCGAGTTGCCCGGTGCGGTGGAGGAGACCGAGGACTGGCCCGCCCTCCTGACCGCAGCCGGCCTGCGCCACACCGCGACCCGCACCTTCCTCCTCGACCTGCCCGCCCCCGTCTCCGACGAGGTCCGAGCCTTCGTGGCCACCACCCTCACCCATCGCCGGGAGGGTCTGGCCGACGGTCTCGACGCCGACGACCTCGCGACCCTCGACCGGCTCCTCGACCCGGACGACAAGGCGAGCGTCCACCACCGCCCGGACGTCTTCGTCCTGGCGGCCCAGACGGTGTACGTCGGGGTCAAGTCCGCGTAACCCTGCCCGGTCAGCAGGCGCCCGGCCGCGCGTACACCGTGACCCGGGCGCCCCGCACCTCGCGCGTGCGGCACTCCTCGAAGTACGCGGCCAGGACATCCCGCTTCACCGCTTCCTGCGCGATCGCGTCCACCGGCTGCCCGGCGGGGTCGCGCACGACGACGATCCGCGTCATGTCCAGCATCCGCGCGCGGATGACCGATGCCGGGACTTCCGTGCCGTACAAGGTGCGTGAGGCGACCGGGCTCCGGTCCAGGGCGAGGTCCCGCAGCCCGCTGACGGCGTCCGGGAACGGCAGCGACCAGACACGGCGGCGCAACGGCATATAGAGCACACCGTCGCCCGGCTCGCCCAGCTGCTGGATGGTCCGGGCGATGGACGTGACGTCGTCGACGCGGCTGGTGGTGTCCCGCAGGTGAAGGGTCGAGGGGACCAGTGCGAGGACGAGCGCCGCCGCTGCGAGCCGTATCCACCGGGCGCGGCCGAGCCGGTGCAGCGCGGCGCCGATGAGCAGGGCGAGGCCCGCGTTGCCGTACAGGACATAGCGGTCGACGTACAGCGGCTGGAGCACGGAGAGCAGCATGAGCAGCGCGGCGGGTGCGATGAGGAGGGCGAGGGCGAGAGTTCTGAGATCCACGGTCCGGGGCCCGGCACGGTGGGGCAGGGCACGTGCACAGACCAGGGCGACGGCGGCCGTGGCCGCGAACGACACGTACGCGACGATGTCGTGGCCGATCCACGCCACCTGCTGCGACTGGCGTGTGCTCAGCACGGCGACCGGGGCGAGCACGACGATCGCCGGCAGCGCGGCCAGGCGCCATCGGCGACGGGCCGCGAGCGGGACGGCGAGCGCGTGCGCAGCCAGCGTCAGGACCGCGAACTCGTGCAGCAGGCAGGCCACAAGCATCAGCGCGCCGTAGCCGCACCAGAGGCCGACGCTGTCCCGCGCGGCCACGGCCCGCACCAGCAGATACGTGGCCCAGACGACCAGCGCGCAGACCAGCGCGTACGAGCGGCCCTCCTGCGCGTGCTGCTGGACGGGCGGCAGCAGGGCGAAGGCGAAGCCCGCGAGGAGGCCCGCACCTGGGCTCGCGAGACGGCGGCCGAGGAGGACCACGCCCGCCGTGGCCGCCGCGGTGGCGAGGACCGACGGCAGCCGCGTCACCAGCAGCGGGTCGGTGCCGTCGAAGACGGCGTACAGGGCGTGCATGAGGAGGTAGTACGCCCCGTGCACCGCGTCCGCCGTGCCGAGGGTGCCCCACAGATCGGGCAGACTCCGGTGCGCCATGTCGAAGGTGACCGCCTCGTCCCGCCACAGGGAACCGCCCCGGCGGAGCCCCCACAGCCCCAGGACCAGGGAGAGGAGGACGGGCAGCAGGAGGAGCGGGCCGGGACGCCGGGAGGATACGGCGGCCGGTCGCGCGGTCGCGCCGGGGGCCGGGCGGAGGGACTGTGCGGTGGCGATGACGGGCTCCCGGGCGTGGGGCGTCGTCGACGGGGCGACGACGCGGGGGACTCGGAAGCCCCAAGGTCAGCCACCTGGGGATTGATGCGTAGCCCTGTCCGGGCGCTTATCAATCTCGGGCGCGTTGATCGGTCCAGTTCGGACGCTTATCAACGGGCGCCGCCCGCTTGCTAGTTTGGGGAGTCGGCCGTGACCGGCGGGACGGGGGAGACACCGATGGGGCGCCGAGAGAAACCACTGGACCCGGCCGCGGGGCCCGTGCAGCGGTTCGCGTACGAACTGCGCAAGCTCCGCGAAGAGGCAGGCGGACCCACCTACCGGGACATGGCCCGGGGCGCCCCCTACTCGGCACCGACGCTCTCCGCCGCGGCGACCGGCGACCGGCTGCCCTCGCTGCCCGTGCTCCACGCCTTCGTCACCGCATGCGGAGGCGACCCGGAGAAATGGGAGCGCCGCTGGGGCGAGGCGCTCGCCGAGGAGGCTGACAGCCGTACGCCACAGAACGGGGAGGCACCGTATCCGGGTCTCACCCGCTTCGAGACGGACGAGCGGTATCCGTTCCACGGCCGCGACGAACTGATCGCCGAACTGCTCGAACTGACCGGCAGGCGACGGATCCTGGCCGTCATCGGCGCCTCCGGCAGCGGCAAGTCCTCACTTCTGCGTGCCGGACTGATACCCGCCCTGAGGGAAGGCAAGGGCCCCGCTCTCGCTGCCATCCGCGTCCTCACCCCCGGCGACCGGCCCGCGCGCACCCACCGCACCCTCCTCACACCGCATGACGGCGATGGAGAGCAGAGAGCCGGGGACACGCTGCTCGTGGTCGACCAGTTCGAGGAGGTGTTCTCGCTCTGCCACGACCCGGCCGAACGGTCCGCGTTCCTCGACCAACTGCTCACCGTGCGGGACCCGGACAGCCGACTCCGCGTGATCCTGGCCGTCCGTGCCGACTTCTACGGTCGCTGCGCCGAACACGGCCCCCTCGCCGAGGCCCTGACCGACGCGAACCTCCTCATCGGCCCCATGCCGCCGGACCGCCTGCGCGAGGCGATCGTCCGGCCCGCCGCCACCGCCCGGCTCGTCGTCGAACGCGCCCTGACCGCCCGGATCGCGGCCGACGTGGCAGGGGAACCGGGTGGGCTGCCGCTGATGGCGCACGCCCTGCGCGAGGTATGGCGACGGCGCTCGGGCAAGACGCTGACCGAGGCGGCGTACGACGCGATCGGGGGCGTACGCGGTGCCGTCGCGCACACTGCCGAAGAGGTCCACGGCTCTTTCACGCCCGCCGAAGCCACCGCCGCCCGGGCGCTGTTGCTGCGCATGGTGTCGCCGGGCGACGGCACCTCCGACACCCGCCGCCCGGTCGACCGCGCCGAACTCGCCGGCGACCCCGCCACGGAGCACGTCCTCGAACGCCTCGTCCGCGCCCGCCTGTTGACGGTCGACGGCACGGACAGCACCGTCTATGAACTTGCCCACGAGGCGCTGATCGACGGCTGGCCACGCCTGAAGAGCTGGATCGACGAGGACCGGGAGCGGCTGCGGCAGCACCGGCGACTGACCGAATCGGCCCAAGCCTGGGCCGAACTCGCCCGAGACCCAGGCGCGTTGTACCGCGGCACCCGGCTCACGGCGGCCCGCGAGACCTTCACCGACCTGACGTGCCTGAGCCCGCTGGAACGCGACTTCCTGACCGCGAGCATCGAGGCGTACGAGCGTGGGGTGCGCGCGGCCGCCCGTACCACCCGGCGACTGCGCACCCTCACGGTCGCGCTGGCCGTGCTGCTCTGCCTCGCCGTCGTGGCCGGCCTGACCGCCTGGCGTCAGAGCGGCACGAACGCCCGGCAGCGCGACGAGGCCGAGGCGCGCCGGATCGCCGACGTGGCGGGGGAGTTGCGGGCGACCGACCCGCGTACCGCGATGCGCCTGTCCGTCGCGGCCTGGCGGCTCGCGGACCTGCCGGAGACGCGGGCGGCGGTGCGGGCGACGGCGGGCCAGCGCGAACAGGCGGCGTACACCCTGCCCGAGGAACTGACGCTGAACGCTCCCTCGTGGCTCAGCGGGGACGGCCGCGTCCTCACCACGGTCTCGCGCGACCGGGTGGTCCAGTGGGACATACGCAAGGAGCGCAAGACCCGGTCGATGAAGGTGCCCGGGCTGTCGCGAGATGTCGTGGACGTGACCGCGGACGCACGCTCGATCGCATACCGGAACGAACAGAACCTCATTATCAGGGACTTGAGAGGAGGGAGCTCTCCACGACGGCTGCCGATCGGGGACTCGGCCGATGTCGACGGAGGGTTCTCGCCCAGCGGCCGACTGTTCTTCGACAGGCGGCCGCTGGGCGAGAACCGCGCACGGATCCAGGTCTGGGACGTGCGGCGGCAGAAGGTCCTCTTCACGTACGGGCGGGCGGAGGACAGCGGTCCGGCGCCGGTGGTGAGTCCGGACGACCGGCTCGTCGCCTGGTGCACCCGTGAGGACTCCCGACTGGAGATCCACGACATCGTCACCGGCCGCCGCGTCAAGCCCAACTGGCCGCGCCGAATCGAGCAACGCCTTTGCACGGCCAACGAGTTCGACTTCGCTCCCGACAGCCGGGCCGTGGCTTTCGGGAGTCAGGACGGCATCCACACCTGGGACTTCCATGAGGGACGCGAGCGCAAGCCGCTGCCGCTGGACGCCGAATGGGCGGCGAGTGTCCGCTCCGACCCGAGCGGTGAGTACGCCGTGACGTGGGACGGCGAGGCCTTCGCCGTCTGGCGCACCGACCGTCCGGACGAACCGCTCATCACCTTCCCCGTGTCCAGCCGCACTATGAGCGAGTACCGGCTGGACACGGAGGACGCCGTGCTGCGCTACCGCGAGGGTGGCCAGACCGACAGTGTCCGTACGTTCTCACTCGACGGTCTCGTCAATGACGTGGCGTGGCGTCAGAAACCCCTCACCCACGCGGCGTTCGACCCGAACGGGAAGCTGACGTCCCCGGGGTCGCCGGAGGAGGCTCGGGTGGTGGCCCGGGACGGCACGGCCTTCACTGCCCTCACCACGAAACGCGGTATCGAGGTCCGGCGCAGGGGAGACCGGCCGCGGAGCTGGACGGTGGGGACGCCACAGATGGGGGCGGCTGCCATTTCTCCCACCGGACGCCGGATCCTCACCAAAAACGGCAGGTTGATCGATGTGCCGACGGACCGGAGGAGCAAGGCGGTTCGGGGTGAGGACATGGTGATGACGGCGGCTTTCAGCCCGGACGGGCGTTACTTGGCCGTCGCGGCCGACAACGGGTGGATCTCCCTGTGGGACGCCCGCGGCCGGCACCGTATCGCCGTGCTTGTCGACACCGGCGACGCGATGGAGCCACCCGTGCTCGCCTTCTCGGCCGACGGCTCGCTGCTCGCGGCAGGGGACGAGGGCGGTTCCGTACGCGTATGGGAGACCGCCTCTCCCCGACTGTCGCCCGCATCCGTCCCGGTCGGGGAGGGGCCGGTCATCGCGGTCGGATTCACGCCGGACAACGGGGAATTGAGGGTCGCCGCACCCCATCTGCCCACGCGGGACTACCCGTTGGAACCGGAGCGGGCCGCCGCGGTCGCGTGCTCTCGGGCGGACGGCGGCGCGACCGAGGAGGAGTGGCGTACGTATCTGCCCGATGTGCCCTACCGGCGGACGTGCTGACGAAGGTGCCTGCCTGCATGTGTTGACATCGAGTGCGCTCCAAGTGATGGACTCCGGGCCATTCGTGACACACGGCTTGGGGGAACGTATGACTGACTTACCAGTGGCACTGATCACCGGCGGCGGCAGCGGGATCGGCGCGGCGGCGGCACGGCAGCTGCTCGACGCCGGGCACCGGGTGACGGTGACGGGGCGCGGGGCGGAGCGCTTGCGGGGATTCGCGGACCAACTCGGCAATCCCGACGGCTTGTTGACCATCACCGGAGACGCGGCCGACTACGACCACGTCCAGGCGGCCGTCGAGGCGACGGTGAAGGAGTTCGGACGGCTCGACACCGTCGTCGCCAACGCCGGCTTCGCCACGCACGACTCCGTCACCGAGGGCGATCCGGCCGGATGGCGGGACATGGTGCTGACCAATGTGCTCGGCCCCGCGCTGCTCATCCGGGCGTCGATCGACCAACTGAAGGAGACACGGGGGCGGATCGTGCTCGTGGGCAGCGTCGCCGGGTTCGTCCACACGCCCGGCAACATCTACGGGGCGACCAAGTGGGCCGTGACCGGGCTCGCCGAGAACACCCGGCGGCAGGTGACCGAGTACGGCGTGGGCGTGACGCTCATCGCGCCCGGCCGGGTGGAAACACCGTTCTGGGACGACTACGGCAGCCTGCCGCCCGGACATCTGCTCACCTCCGACCAGATCGCGGAGTCGATCGTCTGGGCGATCCGGCAGCCGAGCGGTGTGGATGTGAACACCGTGGTCGTGCGGCCGATCGGCCAGCCGGTCTGAGCCGCGGCCGCCCGGCTCGGCACCGCCGCGGTGCCGAGCCCGAGCCTGCCGCCTGCTCAGTTGTTCTGGAGGAACTGCTTCGCCAGCGACTCGCCGAGGGACACTGCCGCGCCGTGGCTCTCGATGGGGGAGACCCGTGAGCCGGTGAAGAGGATGTACGTCACTCCCGAGCCCGTACCGCCGGTGGAGGGCTCCGGATCGATGCCGAGGGCCTCGGCAGTGGCGTACGAGGCCTCGCCGATGATGTTCGTGGGACCGGTGTCGCCGACGACGGCGTACTGGACCTGGTCGTCGTGGATGACGGCGACCACGCTGCCGCCCCTGATGCCGGCGTCCGCGTAGTTCCAGGTGTAGCTGGGGCCGGGCACGACGACGTACGGCAGCGTCTCGGAGATCAGCGGGCTGCCGTCGGACTGGGAGAAGGCCGTGCCGGGGTGGAACCACGGGTCGATGCCGCGGTTGCACCGGGCGGTGACCTGACCGTCGCAGGTGATGTCCATGTCGGCCTTCCAGAACACCGCGCCCTCCTTGCCGCAGACGGGGACGGAGGGCGAGGCCTTCTCGTCGGTGCGGTACAGGCCGTCCGAGATCCGTGAGCAGGACGCCACCTCGGCCAGCAGGTCGGCCGCACCGACCGTGCCCTCCCGTGCCCTGGTGGGGCTGTCGGTCGCGCCGGCAGGGAGCGCCCCGGCGGCGAGCAGCGCGGCTCCGGCGGCAACGGCGAGGGTCTGCGTTCGCATACGCACTGTGGGGCCCTTCTGCCTGGGGAGTCGCTTCCGGACGACCCTGACCGACCCTGAACCAGGTGGCGAGGAAGCCGCGCCCGGTTTTAGGCCGCACGGCGGAGCGTTACTACTTGTCGAGTACGTGGCGTACGGCCCGACTCAGGCCGGAAGCCGCCGCCCAAGTGCGGTGCATCGGGCGGCGGCTTCCAACGGGTCAGGGATATGCGGTCAGTTGAGGGTTGCCGGGTCCGGACCGATGCGGCGGTCCTCGTTGAGGGCGCTGATCGCGGCGATGTCCTCGGTGTCGAGGGAGAAGTCGAAGACCTCGATGTTCTCCTTGATCCGGGACGGGGTCACGGACTTGGGGATCACCACGTTGCCGAGCTGGATGTGCCAGCGCAGGACGATCTGCGCGGGCGTACGGCCGTGCTTCTGGGCGATGGCCACGATCGCCGGGACCTCCAGGAGGCCCTTGCCCTGGCCGAGCGGCGACCATGCCTCGGTGGCGATGCCCTGCTCCGCGTGGTACTCACGCGAGGCGAGCTGCTGCAGGTGCGGGTGCAGCTCGATCTGGTTGACGGCCGGGATGACGGACGTCGCCTCGATCAGCCGGTCCAGGTGCTCAGGAAAGAAGTTGGAGACGCCGATCGACTTGACGCGGCCGTCGGCCAGCAGCTTCTCGAACGCCTTGTACGTGTCCACGTACTTGTCCTTGGCCGGCATCGGCCAGTGGATCAGATACAGATCCACGTAGTCGAGGCCGAGTTTGGCCAGGGACGTGTCGAAGGCGCGCAGCGTCGAGTCGTAACCCTGGTCGCTGTTCCAGAGCTTGGTGGTGACGAAGAGGTCCTCGCGGGCGATGCCGGAGGCGCCCAGAGCCTTGCCCGTGCCCTTCTCGTTGCCGTAGGCGGCGGCGGTGTCGACGCTGCGGTACCCGGCCTCCAGAGCGGTGGTGACCGCCTGCTCCGCCTCGTCGTCCGGGATCTGCCAGACACCGAAACCCAGCTGCGGCATCTCGACGCCGTTGTTCAGGATGATCGGGGGGACCTTGCTCACGAGCTCTCGATCCTTCAGTCGTCGGTTGGTATCCCATCATCAACGATCACAGGCCGTCAGTCATTCCTGTCCCACATTCCGTCCCATCTCGTGTGACGTGAACTACGCCCCGTCTACGCCCTGTACAGCGCCTCGACTTCGGAGGCGTACGCCTTCTCGATCGCCTTCCGCTTCAGCTTCAGCGAAGGCGTCAACAGCCCGTGCTCCTCGGTGAACTGGTGGGCGAGTATCCGGAACGTACGGATCGATTCGGCCTGCGACACCAGTGTGTTCGCCGCCACCACCGCCCGGCGCACCTCGGTCTCCAGATCCGGGTCGCGCACCAGCTCGGCCGGGGTCAGCTTCGGCTTGTCGTGCATCTGGAGCCAGTGCTCGACGGCCTCCCCGTCCAGCGTGACGAGCGCCGCGATGTACGGCCGGTCGTTGCCGACGAGGATGCACTGCGCGACCAGCGGATGGTCCCGTACCCGCTCCTCCAGCTGCGCGGGCGAGACGCTCTTGCCACCGGACGTCACCAGGATCTCCTTCTTGCGCCCGGTGATCGTGAGATAGCCGTCCTCGTCGAGCGAGCCCAGGTCACCCGTGGCCAGCCAGCCGTCGTGCAGGGCCGCGTCGGTGGACTTGGGGTCGTTGAGGTAGCCCTGGAAGACGTTGGGGCCGCGCAGCCAGATCTCGCCGTCGTCCGCGATGTGCACGGTGGTGCCGGGGAACGGCTGCCCCACGGTGCCGTACCGGGTGCGCTCGGGCGGGTTGGCGGTCGCCGCGGCGGTGGTCTCGGTGAGGCCGTACCCCTCGTAGATCTGGACGCCCGCGCCCGCGAAGAACAGCCCGAGCCGCCGGTCCATCGCCGAACCGCCGGACATGGCGTGCTTCATCCGGCCGCCCATCGCCTCGCGGATCTTGGAGTAGACGAGTTTGTCGAAGAGCTGGTGCTGCACCCGCAGGGCCGCCGAGGGGCCGGGCCCGATGCCCCAGGCCTTCGCCTCCACGGCGTCCGCGTACCGCACGGCGACCTCGACGGCCTTCTCGAACGGACCCGCCTTGCCCTCCCGCTCGGCCTTCCTGCGTGCCGCGTTGAAGACCTTCTCGAAGATGTACGGCACCGCGAGGAAGAACGTCGGCTGGAAGGCTGCCAGATCGGGCAGCAGGGCTGCCGCGTTGAGCTGCGGCTGGTGTCCGAACTTGACCCGGCCGCGGATGGCGGCGACCTGCACCATCCGCCCGAAGACATGCGCCAGCGGCAGGAACAGCAGCGTGGCCGCCTGGTCGCCCTTCTTCGAGTGGAACAGCGGCTCCCAGCGCTCGATGGCCGTGTCCGACTCGAACATGAAGTTGCCGTGCGTGATGACACAGCCCTTGGGGCGGCCGGTGGTTCCCGAGGTGTAGATGATCGTCGCGATCGACTCGGGTGTGACCGCGCGCCGGTGCCGGTGCACCACCTCGTCGTCGAGGTGCGCGCCCGCCTCGTACAGCTCCTGCACCGCGCCCACGTCCAGCTGCCAGAGCCGGCGCATCATCGGCAGCCGGTCGATGACGGTGGCGATCGTCATCGCGTGGTCCTCGTGCTCGACCATCGCGGCCGACACCTGCGAGTCGTGCAGCGTCCAGAAGACCTGCTCGGCCGAGCTCGTGGGGTAGATCGGCACGACCTGGGCGCCGATGGACCACAGGGCGTAGTCGAAGAGGGTCCACTCGTAGCGCGTACGGGACATGATCGCGACCCGGTCGCCGAACCGGATGCCTTGGGCAAGCAATCCCTTGGCGAGAGCCAGCACCTCGTCGCGGAACTCCGCGGACGTCACATCGCGCCACTCACCGTGCTCGTCCTTGCGGCCGAGCGCGACATAGAGCGGGTCCTCCCGGGCATGGTCATAGACGGCATCGGCCAGGCCGCCCACCGGCGGCGCCGACGCCAACGGAGGGTTGGTGAACTCGCGCAATCCCCGCTCCTTGTGGCGCTCCGCACAGCGCCGTGAAAGCTACCCCACGTTGCGCTGCCGCGGGAGTGGCGGTGGCTTGTCAGTTCGCTGTGTTGTATGTGCTGGTCACGAGCTTATTTGCGGCTTCAATGGGGTGGGTCGGGACACAATTCTTACGGGTGCGTAGGTTTCCGGCTCGCAATCTCCACGGAATCTCCTCCGGAAGGTGTGCGGTGGGGTGGGTGCCCCTTGGGGGTGGGCTCGTGCGGGTTGTCTGTGGCTGGTCGCGCAGTTCCCCGCGCCCCTTTCAGGGGCGCTTCCCCGCGCGTCCGCTGATAGAGGCTGCCCCCCGCATAGTGGCCGAACGCCCGCTTCAGCGGCCGGTGTGCAGGCTTACCCCGCCTTGCAGGATTCGGTTCGCCAGGGCGTCTGCCGAGCCCTGAGCCGGTGTGTGGCGTTTGGTGTGGGTCAGGACGAAGTCGACTCTGCCCAGTTCGGGGAGGGCTGCTCGGGGTGGGACTCGGACCAGGCCCGGGGGGATCAGGCCCTGGGAGTGGGCCATGACGCCCAGGCCTGCTCGGGCTGCTGCGATCAGGCCGCTCAGGCTGCCGCTGGTGCAGGCGATGCGCCAGGGGCGACCCTGGCGTTCGAGGGCTTCCAGGGCCAGGGCGCGGGTGATTCCGGGGGGTGGGTAGACGATCAGCGGGACTGGGCGTTCGGGGTCCAGGCGGAGGCGTTCCGCGCCGATCCAGACCAGGCGGTCGTGCCAGACGAGTTCGCCGTGGGGATCCTCGGGGCGGCGTTTGGCCAGGACCAGGTCGAGCTTTCCGTCGGCGAGTTGCTCGTGCAACGTGCCCGAGAGCTCGACCGTCAGCTCCAGATCGACCTCGGGGTGGTCGTGCCGGAAGCCCTCCAGGATCTCGGTCAGCCGCGTGAGCACGAAGTCCTCGGAGGCGCCGAAGCGCAGCCGGCCGCGCAGCCGCGTCCCCGTGAAGAACGCCGCCGCCTGCTCGTGCGCCTCAAGGATGCGGCGCGCGAAGCCGAGCATGGCCTCGCCGTCCTCCGTCAGCTCCACGGAGTGGGTGTCCCGCGAGAACAGCTGCCGCCCCGCCGTGCTCTCCAGCCGGCGCACATGCTGGCTGACCGTCGACTGACGCAGACCGAGACGCCGGGCGGCCTGGGTGAAGCTCAGCGTCTGGGCCACGGCCAGGAACGTACGCAGGTGCGAAGGGTCGTACACGCTCCTCAGGCTATCGCGATTCGTGATGACAGTCAGAGCCGTATGCCGGATTCTCGATCACGGTCCGGAGGAGGAGCATGGAGAGGGCACGATCCCGCGTCCAGACGGACAGACCGACAGATCGACGTACAAGAACCGACTCAGCAACGGAGCACCGTGAAACGCCTGACGTGGCCGTCCTGGCTGCCGATCGACCCGTACATCCTGCTCCTGCTCGGGACGGTGGGCCTCGCGGCGCTGCTGCCCGCCCGGGGGACGGCGGCCGATGTCGCGTCCGGGGTGTCGACGGGCGCGATCGCTCTCCTCTTCTTCCTGTA
Organism: Streptomyces yerevanensis; assembly: GCF_000716805.1. Classification (NCBI taxonomy): domain Bacteria; kingdom Bacillati; phylum Actinomycetota; class Actinomycetes; order Kitasatosporales; family Streptomycetaceae; genus Streptomyces; species Streptomyces yerevanensis. The sequence goes on from NZ_JNWJ01000010.1 coordinate 184,628, forward strand.
CGGGGCACGCCTGTCGACCCGCGAGGCCCTGGACGGGCTGCGCCACTGGCGGCTCCATGTCACCGTGCTGGCCTGTACGTTCGTGGTGTTTCCGCTGCTCGGCCTGGCGGCCCGCGGCCTTGAACCGGTGTTCCTGACGCACTCGCTCTACATCGGACTGCTCTTCCTGACGCTGGTGCCCTCGACGGTCCAGTCGTCGATCGCGTTCACGTCCATCGCGCGCGGCAATGTGCCCGCCGCGATCTGCGCGGGCTCCTTCTCCTCCCTCGCGGGCATCGTGATCACCCCGCTGCTCGCGGCGACGCTCCTCGGCAGCACCGGCGGCGGCTTCTCCGCGGACTCGATCCTCAAGATCGTGCTGCAACTGTTCGTGCCGTTCGCGGCAGGGCAGGTGTTGCAACGCTGGATCGGGGGGTTCATCACACGCCACAAGCGGATCACCGGCCTCGTCGACCGCGGCTCGATACTCCTGGTCGTCTACGCCGCGTTCAGCGAAGGCATGGTCCAGGGCGTCTGGCAGCAGGTCAGCCCGTTGCGGCTGGCCGGTCTGCTCGGGGTCGAGGCGGTGCTGCTCGCCGTGATGCTCACGCTCACCTGGTACGGCTCGAAGGCACTGCGCTTCAGCCGCGAGGACCGGATCGCCATCCAGTTCGCCGGATCGAAGAAGTCCCTGGCAGCCGGACTGCCCATGGCGAGCGTGCTGTTCGGTGCGCAGGCCTCGCTGGCCGTGCTGCCGCTCATGCTCTTCCACCAGATGCAGCTCATGGTCTGCGCGGTGATCGCCAAGCGCCGCTCCCGCGACCCCGAGCCGGACCTCAGCCCGACCCCAGCTTCAGCGTCACGAATCGCGGTCGGTACAGGGACACGTTCCGACTGAGATTCGACTGCGCCGTGGTCCCCGTCGCGTCCAGCCAGTTGACGTCGTAACTGAGCACGAGCCGCCCGCCGAGCGCCGGGTGCACCTGCGGGTTGTACGCCGCGACTTCCCCCTTCTGCTCGGGCAGCGGCGGGCTGAAGCCCTTGGTGGGCCCGCGCCAGGGACCGGCGGGCGAGCATGCCCAGTACGAGGTGACGGTCGTCAGCCCCTCGGCGCCCGCCGCCATCGTGAACAGCACCCAGGTGCCGCCGTCCCGTGCGACCGTGAACGCGCTGCCCACGCCCTTGCGCTGCCCGTCTCCGAGCACGGGTTTCATCCGCGAGGAGATGGCGGACCACCGCCCGCCGTCCCAGTACTCCCACGCGTCCGGCTCCGCCAGCCGGTCGCGGGGCACGCGCGCCACGTACGCCTTCGAGGCCGGCCGGGAGGCGGCCTGCGCGTCGTCGCCGCCGAACACATACGTCCAGTCCTCGTCCTCGGTCACCGCCGTCGTGCCGAACAGCACCCGCTGCTCCGGTTCCCGCACCTGCTGCTGGTCGAGGACCTTGACGATGCCCTCGACCCGCAGGTCGGGCAGCGACAGCGTGGCCACCTCCGTGGCGGTGGGGACGCCGTAGATCCAGGGGTACGTGCCGTTCGTACGGGTCCACAGCAGGACGCGTACGACCTTGTCCGAGGACCCGGGGGAGCGGGCCTCGACCTTGGCCGCGACGGGCCAGCGCCACTGTCCGGGGGCCGGGTCCGGGAACAGCGGCGCGGGCAGGGTGCTCTGGAGGCGGCCGTCGGACATGACCACGGCCGAGTTCCGCACCAGGGGCGTGTTCTGGTCCCGCCAGGCGTACGACTCGCCCACCGGGTTCGGCGGGCCGTACACGTTGCCCAGATACGTGTCCGAGAACAGCCACAGCACCCGGCCGTCCGGCAGCCGCACGGAGTGGGTGCCGTCGCCGCCGGTCCAGTCGTCGGCCCGCGAGGCGTCGTCTCCGTACCGCGCGAACTCGCCCGTGAGGTCCGGCTCCGCCGCCCAGGACGAGACCGTACGAGGCGCGCAGGCGCCCTCCCGGTCGTCGTCTTCCTCCGGGAAGGCGGTGAGCAGCACCGCTCCGAGGACCAGGGCAAGGAACAGACCCAGCCCGGCCCCCGCATGGCGTCGTACGCGTGAGTCGTCGGGCACGGCACGGGACGTTAGTTGCTGCCGCGCACTCGGTCCATGGGAACCCACAGGACGGTGTCCCGCGTCACAGAAGCCCTGGTCCTGACGCCGGTCAACTCCGTGTCGCTGAGCGCCCGGTCGTAGACGCGAACATCATCGATCGCGCCCGCGAAATGCGCCCGATTGTCCAGCTTCTGGCCGATGTGCACGCCGAACGGCGAGTTACGGCTCACGGAACCCGGCACGTCCGCCGTACTGATCGGCGTGCCGTCGATGAACAGCGTGAGCTGCCCACCGCCCCGACGCAGCGTCAGATGGTGCCACTGCCCGTCGTTGTACGCGCCACTCGTGCTGACCGAGGCGGACCGCGGGGCCGCCGTGCCGTCCCGGACCGTGATCAGCCCCTGGAGACGGTTCGAAGCGGGCTCACCGCGCAGCCACACCTGCGGCTGCGTGGTGCCGACCCCGCCCATCCACAGCAGTGGCTGCTCACCGGTGGTGGCTGTGTAGCGGAACCACAGCGACGCCGTGAAGTCCTTTGTTCCCAGCGGCAGTTCACTGTGATACGGCAGCCTTACGGCGTCGTCGGCGCCGTCGAACCGCATCGCCCGGCCGAACACGCCGTCCGTCGGGCGCGCGCCGCCGAGGACCGCCGCGGGACGCGTGAGGGAGGCCAGGTCGGTGGTGGTCGGGTCGGGTCCGCGACGCGGTTGCAGCCAGTCCTCGGTGAATCGCGCGAAACGGATCTCGTCGCGCGCGTCCACGGCCCCGCCCTCGTACATCAGGCCGACCGTGTCACCGCTGATGTCCACCATGTCCGAGTAGCCGGACCAGTCCGTCGTGACGACCGTGCCGCGGTCCACGCTGTCCCAGGTGCGCCCGCCGTCGTACGAGGAGCGGATCATCATCGTCCGGCGCCGGTCCGGATCGGCGGGGCAGGCGAGCAGGATCCGGTCGCCCAACCGCAGGCTGGAACCCTGGACTTGGGGCGTGTAGAGGTCCGGCTGGGTACGGAAGGGCGAGGTGAAACTGTCGCCGCCGTCGCGGCTGAACGTCTGCGTACGGTGGCCGAGATCGGTGCCGTCCTGCTCGCGGCCGCTGATGAGGATCACCCCGTCGGCGCGCTCGGTCATGGTCATCTCGGACGGTTTCTGGCGGAACGTGCCGCCTGCCGGTATCGGATAGGAGTCCGTTGCCCCGATCCGCCAGCTGTCGCCGCCGTCGTCGCTGACGATGAGCGCGGCGTGGTTGGCGGAGACCCGACTGCCGTTCCACGTCTCGGCGTTGACGCCGAAGACGAGCCGGCCCGCGTGCCTGCCACGGCTCAGCTGGATGCCGTGCACGGGCCCGGTCGCGTACCAGGAGTTCCAGTGGTCTGGCAGGATCTCGTCGCTGAGGTCGCGCGGCTCGGACCAGGTGAGCCCGTCGTCGTCGCTGTGCTGCATGTGGGGCGTGCGGTCGCACGGCACGTCGCAGTTGCGACCGTCCGTACGGCCCGTGTTGTACGTCTCCGCCAGCAGGATGCGCCCGGTTTCGCGGTCCACGATCGGGGCGGGGTTGCCGTGGGTGTCGCCCCCGCCCTCGTTGACGACCTGGAGGGGCCCCCACGTGCGCCCGCCGTCCGTGGAGCGCTTGAGCACGATGTCTATGTCGCCGGCGTCACTGCAGTCGTTCACCCGGCCTTCGGCGAACGCGAGCAGCGTGCCTTTCGTCGTTTTCACGACGGCGGGGATCCGAAAGCACGCGTATCCGGGATCCTGAGAGGCCTTGAAGAGCACCTGCTGCTCGAACCCGGTGATTTCGGCGGCCGGTTGGACCCGGTCGGGACCCGGCTGTGGCGACAGCGCGAGTAACGCGGCGGTGGTGACGCTTGCGATGACGGTGGTTCTGAGACGTGCGCGAACACTTGACGGCATGGTGCGACCTGCCCTTCATCCGTCCGGACATCCGGACATCCCACGTCCAACGTGCGCGCCACGCAGGCTACTTGGGCTCTCAGGGGGCTCACAAGAAGCGTGCAGCGGTCGTTCCGTCCGGTTCCGTGATCATGGATGCCCGTGCGGCGACTGTGAAACGTCCGGGGTTACGGATGGGGGAGGTCGGGTGCTGTGGCTGGGGGAGTTCATTCTGACGGAGCAACAGATGATCAGGGTGGCTTGTCGAACGCCGGTTCAGGCAAATTCAGCCCGTCCGGCGTTTGAGGACGAGGCCGTCCAGGCCGACACGGGGGTCTGGGGGCGGAGCCCCCAGTCGCGGCGTGACTGAGGCGGAGCCCCATCACGGCGCAGGGGGCGCTCCCCGCCGGTCGGGGCCCCGCCGCCGTGTCGCGGGGAGCCGGTCAGCCTTGGGCGGCCGCGGTCCGCAGGGCGATCCGGTGTTCGCCCGCGTACACGTTCATGGAGGCGCCCCTGAGGAAGCCGACGAGGGTCAGATCCGACTCCGCCGCCAGATCCACCGCGAGGGACGAGGGCGCCGAGACCGCGGCCAGCACCGGGATACCCGCCATCACCGCCTTCTGGGCGAGCTCGAAGGAGGCCCGGCCCGAGACCAGCAGGATCGTGCGGGAGAGCGGGAGCGCGCCGTTCTGCAGGGCGCGGCCGACCAGCTTGTCGACCGCGTTGTGCCGGCCCACGTCCTCGCGGATGTCGAGCAGCTCGCCGTTCTCCGTGAACAGGGCCGCCGCGTGCAGGCCCCCGGTCCGGTCGAAGACCCGCTGGGACGCGCGCAGCCGGTCGGGGAGACCCGCGAGCAGCTCGGGTTCGAGCCGGACCGGGGCGGCTTCGCCGTCGTCGATGGCCCACCGTGCCGTCGTACGGACGGCGTCGAGGCTCGCCTTGCCGCACAGGCCGCAGGAGGAGGTCGTGTAGACGTTGCGTTCGAGAGTGATGTCGGGGATGACGACGCCGGGCGCGGTCTTCACGTCGACGATGTTGTACGTGTTGGAGCCGTCCACCGTGGCACCCGCGCAGTACACGATGTTCTGGAGCTCTTGCTGATCGCCCAGCACGCCCTCACTGACCAGGAACCCGGCGGCCAGCGCGAAGTCGTCCCCCGGAGTACGCATCGTGATCGCGAGCGGCTTGCCGTTCAGCCGGATCTCCAGGGGTTCCTCGGCGACGAGCGTGTCCGGGCGGGTGGATATGGCCCCGTCCCGGATGCGGATCACCTTGCGTCGTTCCGTGACTCGTCCCATGTTCTGATCAGCCCCGGTTCTGTACGTGCTGGTAGCCGAAACGGCCCTTGATGCAGAGATTGCCGTGGGTCACCGGGTTGTCGTGCGGCGAGGTGACCTTCACGATCTCATTGTCCTGCACGTGCAGGGTCAGATTGCAGCCCACTCCGCAGTACGCGCACACCGTGGTCGTCTCCGTCTGCGCCGACTCGTCCCACGTACCCGCCGCCCGCATGTCGAACTCCGACTTGAAGCTGAGCGCTCCCGTCGGGCACACCTCGATGCAGTTGCCGCAGTACACGCAGGCGGAGTCGGTGAGCGGGGCGTCGTGCTCGACCGCGATACGGGCGTCGAAGCCGCGCCCGGCGACGGAGATTGCGAAGGTGTTCTGCCATTGGTCGCCGCAGGCGTCGACGCACTTGTAGCAGAGGATGCACTTGTCGTAGTCGCGGACGTAGAGGTCGTTGTCGATCTTCGGTTCCTCGTTCAGGCGGGCTGCGTCCGGGCCGAAGCGGTCCGGTTTCGCCTCGTACTCCTTGATCCACTCGGCGACCTGGGGTGTGATCGACAAGTCGACCGATGAGGCGAGGAGTTCGAGGACGATCTTGCGGCTGTGGCGGGCTCGTTCGGTGTCGGTCCGCACCTCCATACCGGGCTCGGCCTTGCGGGAGCAGGCCGGGACGAGCGTGCGCGAGCCCTCGACCTCGACGACGCAGACGCGGCAGGCGTTCTTGGGGGTGAGGGTGTCGCCCTGGCAGAGGGTCGGGATGTCCTTGCCCGCCGACCGGCAGGCGTCGAGGATCGTCGAGCCCTCGGGCGCCCGCACCGGTTCACCGTCGATGGCGAACTCCAGCAGACGGCGGGGAATCCCCAGCGGTGTCACGGTCATACGGCGGCTCCTGTGCTGCGGCAGGTCGCGGTCATTCGTACGCCCCCAAGCGGTCGATGGCGGATTCCACGGCGTTCCACGCGGTCTGCCCGAGACCGCAGATCGAGGCGTCCCGCATGGCCCGGCCCACCTCGCGAAGCAGCGCAATGTCGTCGGCCGCGTCCGCGCCCGTGCGCTCCACGATGCGGTGCAGCGCCTCCTCCTGGCGCACGGTGCCGACCCGGCACGGCACACACTGACCGCACGACTCGTCGCGGAAGAACTCGGCGATACGCAGCAGCAGGCGGGGGAGGGGAACGGTGTCGTCGAAGGCCAGCACGACACCCGAGCCGAGCGTCGTGCCCGCCTCCCGCGTCCCCTCGAAGGTGAGCGGGATGTCCAGCTCGTCGGGCCGTACGAAGCCGCCGGCCGCGCCGCCGAGGAGGACGGCGCGCAATCGTTTACGTACGCCTGCCAGCTCCAGCAGTTCGCCCAGCGTCGCGCCGAACGGGAGCTCGTAGATGCCGGGGCGATCCACGCTTCCCGATACGCAGAACAGCTTGGGGCCGGTGGATTTCCCGGTGCCGATCGCCGCGTACGCCTGTGCCCCCATCGTGAGGATCGGCAGCACGTTGACCAGTGTCTCGACGTTGTTCTCAGCAGTGGGTTTGCCGAACAAACCCTTCTCTACGGGGAAGGGCGGTTTCGAGCGGGGCTCTCCTCTGTAGCCCTCGATGGAGTTGAAAAGGGCGGTTTCCTCGCCGCAGATGTACGCGCCCGCGCCGCGCCGGATCTCGATGTCGAAGGCGTAGCCCTGGCCGAGGATGTCGTCGCCAAGGAGGCCACGCGCGCGTGCCTGATCGATGGCGTGCTCCAGGCGTACGAGGGCGCGTGGGTACTCGCCGCGCAGATACAGGTAGCCCTTGTGGGCGCCGATCGCGTACGCCGCGACCGTCATCGCCTCCACGAGGGAGTACGGGTCGCCCTCCATGATCACGCGGTCTTTGAAGGTGCCCGGTTCGGATTCGTCGGCGTTGCAGACGAGGTAGTGGGGGTGGTCGGGCTGGGATGCCGTGGCCTGCCATTTGCGGCCGGTGGGGAAGGCGGCGCCGCCTCGGCCGACGAGTCCGGCGTCGGTGACTTCGCGGATGACTCCGGCGGGGCCGAGGGCGAAGGCCTGGCGCAGGGCCGTGTAACCGCCGTGCGCCCGGTAGTCGTCGAGCGAGGTCGGGTCGACGACGCCGACACGGCTCAGCAGTACCAGAGACGGATCCCCGGCCTGCGGGACCGCCATCGCCGCGGGCGGCTCCTCCGGCGCCGAGTCGGGCGCGCTGCCCGCGAGCACGGCCGACTCGATGGTGGTCGGCGCGGACACGGCCGTACGTACCGGATCCCCGGCCTTGACCGCCAGCGCCGCCGGCGCCCGCTCGCACAGGCCCAGGCACGGGCTGCGCTCGACGCTGACGCCGCTGCCGAGGCCGAGTCGGGCCTCGACACCGGCGCACAGCTCCGAAGCGCCGGCCGCCGCGCACGCGAGGTCCGTGCACACATGGAGCACGGTCGCGGGGCGCGGCTTCACCGAGAACATCGAGTAGAAGGTGGCGACCCCGTACGCCTCCGCCGGCGGCACGGTCAGTCGGCGGCACAGATAGTCGAGTGCGCCCTCGCTGATCCAGCCGACCCGGTCGTTGACGGCGTGCAACCCCGGCAACAGCAGGTCACGACGCTCCCGCGCCGCACGGCCTCCACGTGCCCACCTCAGGTCGGCGTCGGACCGGTCCGCGCCCTCCCACGACGACTGAGGAGGGCCGAGCAGTGCGTCGACCGCCGCCCGTTCCTCGTCCGTGGGCTTGCTGTCACCGAAGTGCAGATCCACCAGATCACCTCACCTGAGTCGCAACCGGAAGCTTCTCGATCCGGATCGCCGACGCCTTGAACTCCGCCGTCCCCGCGATCGGACAATTCGCCTCGATCGTCAGCTGGTTGGTGTCCACCTCGTCGGGAAAGTGCATGGTCATGAAGGCGAGCCCCGGCCGCAGCGCCGGATCGACCCACACCGGCGCCACCACCGCCCCGCGCCGGGACGACACCTGGACCTCCTCACCCACCACGACCCCGTAGCGCTCCGCGTCCTCCGGACACAGCTCGACGTACTCCCCGCGCCGCAGCGGCGACGCGAAACCACCGCTCTGCACACCGGTGTTGTACGAGTCGAGCCGCCGCCCGGTGGTGAGACGGATCGGGTACTCCTCGTCCGTCAGGTCGACCGGCGGATCGTGCTGGACGAGCCCGAAGGGCGCGAGACGGCCGCGACGGGCGGGATCCGCGTCCCACAACCGGCCGTGCAGATACGTCGGTTCGAGCCGGTCCGTGTCCGGGCACGGCCACTGGATGCCCTGGTGCTCCTCCAGGCGTTCGTACGTCATCCCGTAGTGGTCCGGCGACACCGACCGCAGCTCGTTCCATACGGCCTCGGAGTCCGCGTATTTCCAGTCGTGGCCGAGCCGGGCGGCCAGCTCGCAGATGATGTCGATGTCCTCACGGGCCTCACCGGGCGGAGTGACGGCCGCCCGGACGCGCTGAACGCGCCGCTCGCTGTTGGTCGTCGTACCGTCCGTCTCGGCCCACCCTGCGGTCGCGGGCAGCACCACGTCGGCCAGCTCGGCGGTCTTCGTGAGGAAGATGTCCTGCACGACGAGGAAGTCCAGGGCCCGCAGACGCCGTATCGCCTGCTCGCTGTCGGCCTCGGACTGCGCCGGGTTCTCGCCGATGCAGTAGACGGCCTTGAGCGTGCCCTCCTCCATGGCCTCGAACATCTCCGTCAGGTTCAGCCCGTAGTGCGGCTGGATGACGGTGTCCCAGGCGGACTCGAACTTGAGCCGTGTGTCCGGGTCCAGGATGTCCTGGAAGCCGGGGAGCCGGTTCGGGATGGCGCCCATGTCACCGCCGCCCTGCACGTTGTTCTGGCCGCGCAGGGGCTGCAACCCCGAGCCGAAACGCCCCACATGACCCGTCAACAGCGACAGGTTGATGAGCGCGCGTACGTTGTCCGTGCCGTTGTGGTGCTCGGTGATGCCGAGGGTCCAGCACAGCTGGGCGCGCTCGGCGCGGGCGTAGGCGTGCGCCAGCTCCCGTATCGCGGCGGCCGGTACGCCTGTCACCTTCTCGGCGAGCGACAGAGTCCAGGGCTCGACGAGTTTCTCGTACTCCTCGAAGCCGGTGGTCGCCCGCTCGATGAAGGCCTCGTTCGCAAGGCCCGCGTGGATGATCTCGCGGCCGATCGCGTGCGCCATCGGGATGTCCGTGCCGACGTTCAGCCCGAGCCAGCTCTCCGCCCACTCGGCCGTGGAGGTGCGGCGCGGGTCGACCGCGTACATCCGCGCCCCGTTCCTGATCCCCTTCAGGACGTGCTGGAAGAAGATCGGGTGTGCGAAACGGGCGTTGGAGCCCCACATCACGATGAGGTCGGTGTGCTCGACCTCCCCGTACGACGACGTCCCGCCGCCCGAGCCGAACGCGGCCGAGAGGCCCGCGACGCTGGGGGCGTGGCAGGTGCGGTTGCAGGAGTCGACGTTGTTGGTGCCCATGACGACGCGTGCGAACTTCTGCGCCACGTAGTTCATTTCGTTGGTCGCACGGGCGCAGGAGAACATCCCGAACGCGCCACGGGCGGCGGAGAGTCCGCGGGCGGCGCGGTCCAGCGCCTCGTCCCAGGTCGCCTGCCGGAAGGGCTCGTCGCGTGAGTCGCGGACGAGTGGATGAGTAAGTCGGGTGTACGTCTTGGGTGTTCGGTCGCGTTTGCTGGTACGGCTGGTGTGGCTCATACGGCTCATGCGGCGGTCCTCAATGCGAGCAGATCCGAGATGGCGTGGACGGTGCGGAGTGTCGGCACCTCGACCCCGGTGATCTCCGCCAACTCGACGACGGCGGCGAGGAGTACGTCGAGTTCGAGCGGTTTGCCGCGCTCCAGGTCCTGAAGGGTCGAAGTGCGGTGATCGCCGACGCGCTCGGCGCCGGCCAGCCGCCGTTCGATGGAGACCCCGACTTCGCAGCCCAGCGCCCGAGCGACGGAGAGGGTCTCGGTCATCATGATCTCGATGACCTTGCGGGTGCCGCCGTGCAGGCACATCTGTCGCATGGTCGCGCGGGCGAGGGCGCTGATCGGGTTGAAGGAGATGTTGCCGAGCAGCTTGAGCCAGACGTCGTTGCGCAGATCCGGCTCGATCGGGCACTTGAGCCCGCCGGCCCGCATGGCCTCGCTGAACGTGGTGCACCGCGCCGAGACCGAGCGGTCGGGTTCGCCGATGGAGAACCGGGTGCCTTCGAGATGGCGTACAACTCCCGGTCCTGCCAGTTCAGTTGCGGCATACACCACACACCCGACGGCCCGTTCGGGCGCGAGCACCGCACTGACCGCGCCGTCCGGGTCCACGCTCTCCACGCGATGGCCGTCGTACGGGCCGCCGTGCCGGTGGAAGTACCACCAGGGGATGCCGTTCTGGGCGGCGACCACCGCCGTCGTGTCGTGAAGGAGAGGCTCGATCAGCGGCCCGCACGCCGCGTACGAGTTGGCCTTCAGCCCCAGGAAGACGAAGTCGGCCGGGCCGACCTCGGCCGGGTCGTCGGTCACGTGGGCCCGAGCGGTGAAGTCCCCACGCGGGCTGAGTACTTGCACTCCGTGCTGCCTCATGGCCGCCAGATGGGGTCCACGGGCGATGAGATGCACGTCGGCGCCCGCGCGATGCAAGGCGGCGCCGACGTAGGCGCCGATCGCGCCGGCGCCGAGAACTGCGACTTTCACTGAGGGTCTCCGTTCGGTCGAGGGATACCGCGGAGGTGAACTGAGGTGTCGAAATCTGTCGACGGAATATTGTCTACAGTATGGGAGTTGGGCCAGCAAGGGTTCGCGCAACGGCTTCCGGTGCGGCTGACGGGCTCGGGGCAGGCTGCGGGAAGCTCGTGATCCTGCGTTCTTGATGAAATTTGGTGTGCAGATGTGTTGACCTCTGTTTGAGATCTCTTCTACTTTGCGGGGGCCACAGAGCCGCCGACCTGCAGTCAAGGTTTCGCGGACTCACCTGCGCCGAAAGGGACTTCGTGCCTCGAAAGAACCATCGCGGGACAGCTTGCCTGGGGGCGCTGCTGGCCGGCGTCACGGCATTCAGCGGGGCGCTCGCCTCCCCCGCGTCCGCAGCCGCCTCCCGCCACACCTCGCCGCCGCCCGTCAGCGACTTCCGCGGGGTCAACTGGGCTGACCCGCGCGACAACTACGCCGACGACGCAGTCGTGCCGTCGGGCCTGTCCACCTCCGACAGCTACGCCACGACCTACGCCAAGTCCAGAGCGATCATCGGCGGGTTCTCCAAGCTCGGTGCCAACACGGTCCGCCTTCCGGTCAACCCCACCTCCGTGAACGGCTCCTTCTGGAAGTCGTACCGGGGCGCGATCGACGCCGCCACCGCCAAGGGCTTCAAGGTCATCCTGGGCTACTGGGAGGCCGACACCGCCAAGGACGGCAAGATCGACAACCAGGCTTCCTGGGACCGGATGTGGGCGCGGATCACCTCCGCCTACGCCCGCAACTCCAAGGTGTACTTCGAGCCGATGAACGAGCCGTTCGGCTACACCGCCCAGGAGTGGACCGACATCGCCGCGAAGTGGGTGACCACCCACCCCAAGGTGCCCCGCGACCGGATGGTGATCGGAGGGTTCAAGTACAGCGAGGACGTCAAGCCGGTATGCGCCGACCCGCGCCTCAAGGGCACCCGGATCGCCCTGCACAACTACGGCTTCTGGCACACCGACTGGACCAGCGTCGACCAGTGGAAAGCGGACTTCAAGGAGCGCATCGGCGACTGTGCCTCACGCACGATCCTCGACGAGTTCGGCGCTTCCATGACCACCGGCCTGGACTACAACGGCCCGGTCAACGGCTCCAACGAGGTCGCGTACATCCAGGCCGCGACCGACATCATCCGGGAGATGGGCCTGGGCTCGGTCTACTGGCCCGGCCTGCGCAACGGTGACACCTACTCCCTCACCACCCTCCAGGGCACGGGCACCAAGCTCAGCCTGAAGGTGAACAACCAGAGCGGGCTCGACCGCCTGCACTGGGCCTGGAAGAAGTAGCAGCGGTGCGATAGCCGTGGTGTCCCTTCCGGGTTCGGCGCCTCAGGGCACCTGAACCCGGAGGGGAGCCATCAGGACACCGACGTCGGCCAGGCCGTGCCAGGGCTTGCGGAGCTTGATCAACTCCGTCTTGTAGAGCGGGTGCATAGGATCGCCGGCATGGCCCTGCGACCTGTTCAGGTGAACATAAAGGCTCTTGATGTCTCGGCGGTCGGCCGGTTCTGGGCGGAGGCGCTCGGCTGGAGTGCTTACAGCCCCGGTGTGACCACCTACGTCGGACCCGCCGGCGGCCTCGTTTGGCCGGACCCGGTCGCCGTCGGCGTCGACGTCGTTCCCGTCCCGGAACCCAAGACGACGGCGAAGAACCGTGTGCACCTCGATCTCGCCACCACCTCTGCGGCCCATCAGGCGGAGTTGGTCGCGCGCCTGAAGGCTCTCGGTGCGACGCCCCTCCACGTGGGCCAGGGCGACGTCCCGTGGACGGTCCTCGCCGACCCGGAGGGCAACGAGTTCTGCGTGCTGGAGCCTCGGGAGATCTACCGGGACACCGGGCCGATCGCCGCGGTGGTGGTCGACTGCGCGGATCCGCGGGCCATGGCCCGGTTCTGGGGTGAGGCGATGGACTGGACCCTGCACGAGGTGACCGACGATCATGCGGTGTTGCGCTCCGCCAAGGGTGCCGGCCCGTATCTTGAGTTCCTCCGCACGCCCGACGCGAAGACCGTGCACGGTCGCGTCCACCTTGACCTGCTGCCGTACCCCGGTGACGACAAAGCAGCAGAGGTGGCCCGGCTGCGGGCCCTCGGCGCCACCGACCTCGACCTCGGCCAGGGCGACGTCCCGTGGACGTGCCTGGCCGACCCGGAGGGCCACGAGTTCTGCGTCCTCGCTCCGTCGTGACGCGGAGCCTTGTCGACACCCGACACGTGAGCCTTGTGTGCTCATGCGCCATGGCCCCGGGTGGGTTGCGCTGCGGCGTCTCGGTCGATTCGGGTGGCGAGAGCTTGCGTGTAGGGGGCGAGATCAGCTCGCTCGCCGGCCACAACACTCAACTCGCCAACTGAAGCGCTAAGTCACAGGTCGAGGGTGATCGGGTCGGTGCCGAGCGGGAGAGTCATGAGATGTGCGTTCTCCTGGTACGTCGAGGTGAGCTTTACGCGGTTGAGGTGCCGGCCGTCCGCTGTGCGGACCGCCTGGTTGTCGTAGAAACCGACCACCAGCCATCGATTGGGCCCGCCGTTGGTGAGCTCGTCCGGGAGCCAGTGTTCGGCGCGGACGTGCGCGTGGATCGTCGCGCGGTCGCCATCGATGGGGCGCGTTGCGGAGAAACATCGCCGCCGGTGGAAACGGCTGCCCCTCGTAATCGAGCAGCCCGTACAGATCACCTGGTCCTCAAGTAAGAGGAACTGGCCAGCTCCTCTCGGGTGGATGGATCAGTCAGCCATTCGGCCCTAAGACGGCCGCTGCAAGGCGCGGTGACGAATCGGCAGGACTAGTTTCCACAGGGCTTGTTACGCCCTGCCCAGCGACATGTCCGAACCGGTGGGGCAAGGCTCCGCTGTCCCAGCTGTGCTCACCTGTCACCGATTTTCTGCCGATTGAGGGACTCCATGGCGACACATACTGAACCGGTTGCTCCGGTACCGGCGGCGGAGCGCCGCGGCGGAGGGCAGGTGATCGTCACCTGGATCACCACGACCGACCACAAGAAGATCGGGCACCTGTACCTGATCACGTCGTTCGGGTTCTTCCTGATCGGCGGGGTGCTGGCGATGGCGATCAGGGCGGAGCTGGCACGGCCGGGACTGCAGCTGATCTCCAACGAGCAGTACAACCAGGCGTTCACCATGCACGGCACGATCATGCTGTTGCTGTTCGCCACCCCCACGTTCGCCGGGTTCGCCAACGCGATCATGCCCTTGCAGATCGGCTCGCCGGACGTCGCCTTCCCGCGGCTGAACATGCTCTCGTACTGGCTGTTCCTGTTCGGCGGCCTGATCGTGCTCAGCAGCTTCCTGACCCCCGAAGGCGCCGCCGACTTCGGCTGGACCTCCTACACCCCGCTCAGCAGGGAGGAGCGCACCCCTCAGGTGGGCGGTGACCTGTGGATCATGGGGCTGGCATTCGCCGGGTTCGGCACGATCCTCGGCGCGGTCAACTTCATCACCACCATCATCTGCATGCGCGCCCCCGGCATGACCATGTTCCGCATGCCGATCTTCACCTGGAACGTGCTGCTCACCTCGGTCCTGGTCCTGTTCGCCTTCCCCGTCCTGGCCGCCGCGCTGCTCGCGCTGGAGGCGGACCGGAAATTCGGCGCACACATCTTCGACCCGGCGAACGGCGGCGCGATCCTGTGGCAGCACCTGTTCTGGTTCTTCGGCCACCCCGAGGTCTACATCCTCGCCCTGCCGTTCTTCGGCGTGGTCACCGAGATCCTTCCGGTCTTCTCCCGTAAGCCGATCTTCGGCTACATGGGCCTGGTCGGCGCCACCATCGCCATCACCGGCCTGTCCGTGACCGTGTGGGCCCACCACATGTTCGCCACAGGTGCCGTGCTGTTGCCGTTCTTCTCCTTCATGAGCTTCCTCATCGCCGTACCGACCGGCGTGAAGTTCTTCAACTGGATCGGCACGATGTGGAAGGGCTCGATCTCGTTCGAACCCCCGATGCTGTGGGCGGTCGGCTTCCTCGTCACGTTCCTCTTCGGCGGCCTGTCCGGGGTGATCCTGGCCTCGCCGCCGATGGACTTTCACGTCACCGACAGCTACTTCGTGATCGCGCACTTCCACTACGTGCTGTTCGGCACGATCGTCTTCGCGATGTTCGGCGGATTCAGCTTCTGGTGGCCGAAGATGACCGGCACCATGCTCGACCAACGCCTCGAGAAGATCCACTTCTGGACGCTGTTCGTCGGCTTCCACACCACTTTCCTCGTCCAGCACTGGCTCGGCGCCGAGGGCATGCCCCGCCGCTACGTCGACTATCTCGCCGCTGACGGGTTCACCGCCCTCAACACCGTCTCCTCCATCGGTTCCTTCCTCCTCGGCCTTTCCACCCTGCCCTTCCTCTACAACGTCTGGAAAACCGCCCAACGTGGCAAACGGGTCGAGGTCGACGACCCCTGGGGATACGGCCGTTCCCTCGAGTGGGCCACGTCCTGCCCGCCGCCCCGCCACAACTTCGTCACCCTGCCGCGCATTCGCTCCGAATCCCCCGCCTTCGACCTGCACCATCCGGACCTGGCAAGGCTCGACGAGCGAGAGCTCACCGGCAAGCGCGACGTCTTGGACGCCGGCGGTCACAACGGCGAACGGCCATGAATCACAACGCCCACAACGCGCACGGCGGCCCCTACGGCGACCGGGACAGCGTTCTGGCCAACGAGGCCGAGGGCTACCTGCTCGCTCACGTCCATCACGACCAGGCACGCCGTGAGGCCGAATCCCTCTGCGCCCGCATGTCGTGGCTGACCGCCGCCCAAGCCGAGGATCTCACCCGCCACTACGTCCACCAGCGCATCCGCCTCACCCGTCAGATGCTGCTCGACGTAGTTGAGCGAGCCGGCCAACTGCGGCAGGAGTACGAGGACCGGTACGCCGCCCTCCGCCGCGATCTGCTCAAACGCCACGCCGCCTGTGCCTGCGCCGTCCTCGCATGCGCCGGAGGTGTGAGCACGCTGGCGTGCCTGCTCACCCGCCGATAGTTCGATCCGTACACGCGGAAACTCGCCGATGGTCCATGGCTCCCGCCCATCCCGATGGACCCGCCGACATCGGCGGGTCCACACGAGGCGTCAGTTGTCGGATGCGTGTCGCCGGAGCCGCGCTTGCTTCCTCGCCCGTCGCCCGTCACCGGTGAGCGGGGCGCAGGGGTCGCCTGATGAGGCCAAGCGGGCTCCGGCAGGCCTCTAGGCAGCCGGCATGCCGCGGTTTCGGCCGGTTGACCGAGGCGAGTCGGTTGAGCGGGCGGCGGCGCTGGCTGCCAGCCCCAGCAGCAGAGCGACTGCGCCCACGATGATGTTGTTGACGATGGACCTCGTAGTGCTGACGTCACCTGCCACGACCCAGGGGGCGACGATGGTCCACACGCCCAGGGCGCAAGCCGTCCACGCCATGCTGTGCGTGCGCTCGTAGGCACGCCCGAAGCCACCGCTCATCAGGACCGCATAGGCGATGCCGACGATCAGGTTGTTGACGGCCAGTGTCGTGAGGCCGTTGAACCCCGCGATCCACGGCGACGCCGCCAGATACAGGCCCGTGAGGAGAGCCATCATCTCCACGGCCTGCGCCTGGGGGGTGGTCGCCGCGCGCTCGGCCATCTCGTGGCGCGTGCGCATGTCGAGGATGTCGGGATGGGTTTCCATGGATGACCGAGGAGAGGTTGTCATTCCTGTCACCTCCGAGGTGGCGTGATCTCCGAGTGCGCTGCAACGAGTACCCACATTCCAGTCCCGTCCGTCCGAGGGCCGGAAGCGCTGCCGTGCCAGGAACACTGGACGCGGCCGTCCCAACCGTGCCCTCGGACAGCGATAACTCGCACGGTGGCCGTCCGTCTTACTTAGGCGAGCGGCGCGTTTGCTTCTGTGTCTCTTCTGCCACTTGCTGCCCGGATGCTCTCGCCTTCTCGGCGACCTGGCCGGCGTGCTCACGGGCCTGCTCGCCGGTGGCTTCGGCGGCCTGGGAGGCGGTCTCCTTCACCTCTTGGGCGGCCTGCTGCACCGACCGTCCGGCTTCCTCCTTCACCTGTTCCGCGGATTCCACCGCCGCTCGCTTGACGGGCTCGATCACATCGCCTGCCTGGTCCGCGAGCCGGTCTGCCGCCTGCTGTTCCGTCTGCGACGCGGGCAGGAGACTTGCGGTCAGCAGACCGGTGCCGAAGGCGATCAGAGCGGCGGCCAGCGGGTTGCCCTCTGTCTGGCGTATCGCCTGCTCGGGGGCCTGCTGTATCGCCTGGCCGGCTTGTTCGGCGGCCTGGCGAGTGGTGTCGGTGACTTCGCGGGCGGTGTCGGCGACCTGGTCTGTGGCCTGCCGCGCGGTGTCCCGGGCCTGCTGGGCCGCCTGGCGCCCCATGTCAGTGGCCTGTCCGGCTGCCGCCTGCGCGATGTCGGTGGTCCTCCCACCGGTCTCGCGAGCGGTGTCGGTGATACGCCCGGCGGTATCGCGCACGCCTCTGCCTGCCTGCCGGCCGCGGCCACTCGCCTGGTCGGTGGCGTGCGAGGCGGTACCCATGACCCGTTCGCGCATCCCTGTCATGGCACCACGTACGCGCTGTGTCCGCCGCCGCACCGCCCGACGTGGGGAGGCACGGCCGGCCAGCCTGGTGGCGTCCTGGGTCAGTTTCTCCCGAGTGGTTTCGATGTCGGCTCTTATCCGGTCGGGTGACGTGCCCATTGCGCGTCCTCCTTCAGTGTCTCCACGGTCTGTTCCGGTTTCGGTGAGACGCTGCGCATCCGGTCGCGGCCCTTGCGGTACAGCACGGCACCGATCACGGCCCACACAGCGGCGACGATCAGCGCCGACCAGCCGACGTGGATCGCATGGGCGAGGGCGAACATCGCCGCGAGAGACAGGAAGAGGGCCACCATGTAGCCGGCGAAGCCCGCGCCGCCGAACATGCCGGCTGCCTTGCCCGCCTTGGTGGCCTCCTCGCGGATCTCCGCCTTGGCCAGCTCCACCTCCTGCCGGAACAGCGTCTGCACGTCCCCGGTCAGCTCGGACAGCAGGTCGCCCACAGAGCCGTCCTCACCGCGGAGCCGGGACAGTGGCCGGTCCTGGATCGAGCGCATGTCATACCTCCGGGTGACCGGGCAGCTCCTGCCGCGGCGCACCTTCCGACACGCTCTCTGTGACGGCGGGGGCTGTGGCGGCGGCGCGGGCTGGGCCGTGCGCCGCGGGCCTCTGGGCGGTATAGCCCGCCTTGGCGAGCCTGCCCACCAGGAACCCGGCCAGCGCCGCTCCGCCCAGGAAGACGCCCGGTCGCCGGCGGGCGAAGTACTCCACGTCCGTGACCAGGCCCTGCGGGCCCTGTCTGTCCAGGTACTCCGCCGCGCGTTGACTGCCCTGGGCCGCCTGCGCCACCAGGCCGTGTGTCGGCGAATCGTCGGGCGCGTGTCGCGCCAGCCCGCTCAGGTCGTCTGCCCACTTCCGCAGTGTCCCGGCCGCACGCCGAGTCTGGGCCTCGGCCTGGCCTGTCAGACTCTCCCGCAGGTCACGCACCACCGTGACGGCTTGTTGCCGTGCTTCACTCGTCACGGCCCTGGCCTGCTCGGCGGCGGTTTCCGTCACCTCGCCTGCTGCCTGCCTGGCACGATCGGCGGTCGCCGAAGCCTCTTGCTGGGCGGTCTCTCCCATCCGCTGCACACGGCCTGCACCGGCCGCGGGGGAATCTCCACTCATGGGTTCCTCCTCGTCGGGACGCGCACGACCCCCAGGACAGAAAGGAAGGTGTCTGGGCAGCGCCGCATGCCTTGTCTCGCCCGTTCGACTGTCTCGACCGGACCGGTCCAGGACCGCGCAAGGCGCCCCATACTCCACTAGGTTTTGGCAATCGTTCGGGTAGCCGCAGCCAGAAGCGCGAAACGCGCAAAGCATTTTCAAATGGTGCATTTCAGACTTTTGAGGCTCCACGGGAGAGACTGCTCGGCCCGCACCGACCGGCGAACGGCTGGGTACGCACAGCAGGTTCCGCTCCCGTCACTGACCGCCGGTGGTCTTGTCCATCAGTGCGCTGTACGCCAGTTGCAGCGCGTCCGCCCCGGCCAGGGCGGTGAGAGCGCCCATGGCGGTGCGTGTAGCGCGTGGCCAGAGCAACTGGCCGGCGGTCAAAGTGGAGGTCACCCAGACGCTCGTGCAGAAGGGACAGGTCGCCAGGTCGCCGACGGTCTCCTTGCCGCCGTCGGGCTGCGCCTCCTCGTGCAGTTCGGCCGGGCCCTGCGGACTGACGTACCTGGTGAAGGGGGACCGCAGCGGACTGGTCACCGATCCTTTGCTCAGCAGTCTGCTGAGCCGGGACGTGGCCACCGAGGTCAAGACCACGTCCCAGGGCTCGGGCCGGTCGGGTAACGGGCGCCCCCGGAGCCGGATCGTCGTGTACGCGCTGAATCCCGCCACGGCGGCGAGATAGCCACACAACGGCCGCTCGTGCCCTGCCGAGTAGTCCCGTTCGCGTGGCGGAGCAGCTCGCGCACCTTCCGTCTGAGGCGGCTGTCAGCTTGCCTGTCCATGCGCGGTGCCCATTCCGGTTCCGGCGTGGGCACGATCAGTGTCCCCACCGCCCGTGGCTGTTGGCCCCGCGCACCCCTTGGCTCGGTGATCAACAAGGGTCTGACCGTACGGGGCGCCCAGCAGCACGGTCAGCGTTGCATCCCCATGGGGATGCAGCCGCCGATGAGATGCAGATCGGAGCCGCAGGTGGTGCCCGCGATCAGGCGTACGACCACGTCCTGGTCGTTGCGCAGGACGGGATCGGGCACCTGATCGACGGCGAGCTTGTTGACGCCTTCCCAGCACAGAGCCTTCACAGCACTCCCTCCCCACTCGAGCGGCGGCTCAGCGGCCCGATGAGTTTCCCGCCCGGGGTCTCGTGTGTGGTGGGCGGTGCGTCGGGCCGCATGACCTCGCCCGCCTCCAGCAGCGCCTTGGCCTCACGCAGGGGCAGATCCTGGCGGGGGGCCTGCCCCGCGAGTCTGGCGGGTACGGAGTGCGCGGGAGCCGGAGGCGGCTCCTTGGGCCGTACCGACAGTTCCGTCCCGCGGTCTCCGGGCGCGGGGCCGATCCGGGTTTCGATCCGATCGCCGTACTCCTGCAGCGGCACCGGCAGCTTCTCGGGCTGAATGTCGCCCGGTTCACAGTTGATCGTCGCTGTCAGCCAACGGTCGCCGTCGGCCCGGGACGACGGGCGCGACCTCGACCGTCGGATGACGACGGTGGCCCCGGCGGCGAGCCCGGCTGTGGCCGCTCAGAGTGGTTTCCTCGACATCATCAACGCTTACCTCCCGGCGAAAGTGTCGGTGCGGCGACGGGTGAGCAGCGCCCGGAGCGCGATAAAGCCGACGCCGAGACCGAAGTGCAGCGTGGTCGTCGGCGATGTTCAGCGGTACGAAGTCGGCATCGCTGTCGTGGCCGACGATCAGACCGTACAGCCACAGCACCAGGCAGCCGGCGCCCCCGCCCAGCAGGACCATGCGGGCGCCAGGCGCGGTGCCGGCCAGGCGAGGCCCGCCACACCGAGGCCACGTGTACCGCCGCCCCGACCGGCAACGCCGCCTGCTGGACAGCGGTACCGGCCCTCTTCACGGTACGTGTGCGCGTCGTCATGACGGCCGGATCTTCGTACGCACGCATCCGGCGAGCGCCTGTGTGCGGCGAGTACCGGCTCCGTCCGGCCATCCCACCGGAGGGCCGGACTCGTGCCGACACGTTTGCGTCAGCGGTGCGGGAGCTCGTGCGAACCGATCTCCGTATGCCCGCTGCGCGGGGCTCGGCCCCGCAGCCGCGCCGAACTCGCCAGGTGGGGTGTGGTGTCGTGCCCCGCCGGGTACCCGGCGGGGCATGTTCAAGCGTGCACTGTGGCAGGGGCTGCTCGCCGGTACGGCCGGGGCGGTGCTGATGACGCTGGGCGAGAAGACGGAGCAGCGCCTCACCGGCCGACCGGACTCCCACGTGCCGGCACGGACCCTCGAGCGTCTGGCCGGCATCAGCGAGCGGTCCGGTCAGCAGCCGCGACCGGTGAATCTGAGCATGCACTTCGGTCAGGGCGCCCTCCTGGGCATCCTGCGCTCGGTCATGGCGCACTCCGGGCTCCGTGGGCCGTGGGCCTCGGCCCAGTTTGCCGTCGTACGGCTCACCAACGACCAGATCCTGGAGAACGCCACCGGCGTCGGAGCCCCGCCACAGACCTGGCCTCGACGGGAGCTGGCCGTCGACCTGCTGCACAAGGCCGTCTACGCCTTCACCACCGGAGCTGTCGCCGACGCCCTGGCCGGCCCCACCGGACCCGGCCGGCGACATGCCGCGCTCCGCCCCGGCCGCCGACCGCACGTCGGCCCTCCACCCCGAACGGACGCCTACGGCCGATAAGACCAGGGTGCGCGAGGTGCATCGGCACGGAACGCTCCACCGGTCGCCACTCCCTGACTTCACCGGCAAAGCGTTGCCCTCAACGCCAACCAACACGATCCCGGCTCTGTGCCCAGGGCATCGAAGCCCTTCTCGGTCTTGCCACCTGGCTGATCATCCACCGCCATGTCCAACGCCTTTGTCAGGACCTCTTACAGCCGTCGACGGCGCCGTCGTGACGGACAGCAGCCGGCGCGCCCGCACAGAGGAAGGCAGATGCCCATGAAGGAATCGGCCCAGTCGGACACCGCCTCGGCTGCGCGCCCTGAGCCCCGGAGGTCGATGGCCGTGTGGGCGCTGATCGGGGCGGCGGTGATGGCCGCGGTCGACGAGATCCTCTTCCATCAGATCTTGGGCTGGCACCATTTCTACGACCGTTCCACCACCAGCGTGGGCCTGCTGTCCGACGGGCTGCTGCACAGTGCCGAACTGCTGGCGCTGGTCGCCGGGTTCTTCTTCCACGCCGATCTGCGCCGTCGCCAAGCTCTGGCAGCGGCTCACGCGCGGGCGGGGTTCTTCCTGGGTCTGGGGATCTTCCAGCTGTTCGACGGGATCGTGGACCACAAGCTGCTGCGCCTGCACCAGATCCGCTACGGCGTGGATGCCACCCCGTACGACTGGGCGTGGAACATCACCGGCCTGGTCCTGCTGCTCATCGGCGTGGTCCTCGCCGTGCACGCGGGCCGTCGCAGCGGGGCCGGGCCGGCATCGTGACACTCGCGCACGTCCACCCGGGCGCGGCTACCGGCCCCGGTACGGCCGAGCTGCTCACAGCTGTGGCCGCGCTGCTGGTGTCCGTGGCGTATGTGCTGGCCGCAGGGCGTCTGCGGCGTCGCGGGGATGCCTGGCCCCGGTGGCGGGATGTGTCGTTCACCGCGGGGGGCGTCGCTGTGGCCTGGGCGGCGGTGGGAGGGCTGCCGGGAGGACCGTTCACCGGGCACATGATCCAGCACCTCGTTGTGGGCATGGCCGCCCCGCTGCTGCTCGTTCTGGCCCGCCCTCTCACCCTCGCCCTGCGGGCCCTCGCGCCCGGCCGGGCGCGACGATTCCTGCTGGTCCTCGCGCGCTCGCGTCCCGTCGGTCGGCTCGTCTTCCCTCCGCTGGCAGCCCTGCTGGATGTGGGCGGCCTGTGGCTGCTCCACCGCACAGAGCTGTTCGCGGCCATGCGACACCAGCCGGTGCTGCACGGCGTGGTGCACGCGCACATGCTCGCGGCCGGGCTGCTGTTCGCTTTCGCCGTGTGTCAGCTCGATCCGGTAGGCCGCCGCTGGAGTATCGCCGTCCGCGGTGGCACCTTGCTGGCCGCCGGCGCCGCACACGGCGTGCTGGCCAAGACCCTGTACGCGCTACCGCCACCCGGCACCGACTTCACCACTGCCGACCTGCACAGCGGGGCCCGGTGGATGTACTACGGCGGCGACGTGGTGGAGGCGGCCTTGGCCGTGGTGCTGGGGGTGGGCTGGTACACGGTCGGCGGACGTGCCCGGGCCCGTCGCACGCGCCGAAGTCGGTACCCGTCGCGGCGAACTCTCCAGCCCAGCGACAGGCAGGGCCTCCCCGAGCTCCCCACGGTGACCGGACCAGACGCAGCCTCGAAGCAGAGGTTGACCGACTCAGCCGGGGCACTCGGTGAACATCGACAGCTTCGAGACCCCGAGGGAAATCATGAACGTGACAGCACGAGGTACCGGCGACGGTCAGACACGGCAGAGAAGGCTGGACATCTATCTCAATGATCACCTGGCCGGAGCGACGGCCGGTGCAGAACTCGTCCGGCGCATGGTCCAGGAGCACGGAGATTCGCCATACGGTGACGATCTGAAGAACCTGGCGGCGGAGATCTCGCAGGACCGGCAGGCCCTGCTGCAGCTCCTGGCCGACCTCGACGTTCCCGTAAAGCACTACAAGGTCTACGGGGCATGGCTGGGCGAGAAGATCGGGCGTGTGAAGCCCAACGGGCGCCTGCTGCGTCGCTCCGGCCTCACCGTGCTGGTCGAACTCGAAGCACTGCGGCTGGGGGTACAGGGCAAGGCGTTGCTCTGGCGCGTCCTGCGCTCCGTAGCGGCACAGGACTCACGCCTGGACTCCGACCGGCTGGAGCAACTGCTGCAAAGGGTGCGGCAGCAGATCGGGACGTTGGATTCCCTGCACGACAGGGCCGCAACGGCGCTGCGGGCCTCTACCCCACGACTGGAAGCGACATCACAAGCCGCCACCCGGAAGGACGCACCCCTGTGATCACGTCTGAGCAGATCGAGGCCCTGCTCGCATCCGACGCCGAGGGCCCCACACTGATCGTCACAGCCGGCACCGTCGTGGTCGTTCCCGCGTCGGCGCTGGACAGCGAACGGTACCGAGGGGCTGTGGAGATCATCTCCCGACACGACCTCGTCGCCCAGCTCGGCACCGACGCACCGTCCCGGCGTGATCTCAAGGAGACGGCCGCTCGTCTGGACACCGCTGTGACACAGCTCGGCGCCTGAGAACGTCTGTCCGCAGATCCGGCGCCGCGGGGCCCGACGGCCTGCGGCCCGTGGCTCCGTACGGCACCGCGCACGGCGATCCGCAGCTGCGCCATTCGCCGCCTGGCTGTTCCGCCCGGTTGCCACCGTTCTTGCCGGTTAACTCCGGACGGCGGCCGGTACTCGGCGGCGAGTACCGGCACCAGACCGAGGGCCCGCACCCCGGCACCGAGTCCGCGGCGAAGAATCTGACCCTGGGCCCGATCGCCGCGGTGGCCGACCGAACCCGGGACGCCGTACGCAAGGCCATGGGCAAGGACCGCTGAACGGCGTCCGCTCCATGGCCGACACAGCCCGCAACTCCGGGGCACCGAAGCGGACTTGCCGCGGTCCGGCGCGGAGCCCGCCCAAGGCCACGGGATGCCGCCCGTCGGCCTCCGGCGACCGTTCGTCGCGTCCGGCATACCGTTCATCGCATACCGTCGACGAGTTCGGGTGGGCCGACTTCCCAACTGAGCGCTCGATTCCTATCGTTCGGGATCATGAGCCCACCCATAGCCCCACCCGGCTGGAGCCGCTGGCTGGTCCCGCCGGCTGCCCTTTCCGTTCACCTCTCCATCGGTCAGGCCTACGCCTGGTCCGTGTTCAAACCGCCCCTGGAATCCGCACTCGACCTCAGCGGTACGCAGAGTGCGCTGCCCTTCCAACTCGGCATCGTGATGCTCGGGTTGTCCGCCGCGTTCGGCGGGACGCTCGTCGAGCGGAACGGGCCGCGCTGGGCGATGACCGTGGCCCTGATCTGCTTCTCGTCGGGCTTCCTGCTCTCCGCGCTCGGGGCCGCCACCGAGCAGTACTGGCTGATCGTCTTCGGCTATGGCTTCGTCGGCGGGATCGGTCTCGGTATCGGGTACATCTCGCCTGTCTCGACGCTCATCAAGTGGTTCCCGGACAGGCCCGGCATGGCCACCGGCATCGCCATCATGGGCTTCGGCGGCGGTGCGCTGATCGCCTCGCCCTGGTCCGCGCAGATGCTGGAGTCGTTCGGCTCCGACAGCTCCGGGATCGCGCTCGCGTTCCTCGTGCACGGGCTGTCGTACGCCGTGTTCATGCTGCTCGGCGTCCTCCTGGTGCGCGTGCCGCGCAGCGAGAAGCCGGTCGCCTCCGGGCCGAGTGCCTACGAGGGCGTGCAGGTGTCGGCGCGCAACGCCGTACGCACTCCGCAGTTCTGGTGCCTGTGGATCATCCTCTGCATGAACGTCACGGCGGGCATCGGCATCCTGGAGAAGGCCGCCCCGATGATCACGGACTTCTTCGCGGACACCTCGACGCCGGTCTCGGCATCGGCGGCGGCCGGTTTCGTCGCGCTGCTCTCGGCGGCCAACATGGCGGGCCGTATCGTCTGGTCGTCGACGTCCGACCTGGTCGGGCGCAAGAACATCTACCGGCTGTATCTGGGCGCGGGCGCGCTGATGTACGCGCTGATCGCATGGGTGGGGGACTCCTCGAAGCCGCTGTTCATCGTCTGCGCGCTGGTGATCCTCTCCTTCTACGGAGGCGGCTTCGCGACCATCCCCGCCTATCTGAAGGACCTCTTCGGCACCTACCAGGTCGGCGCGATCCACGGCCGGCTGCTCACCGCGTGGTCGACCGCCGGAGTCCTCGGACCGCTGATCGTCAACTGGATCGCGGACCGGCAGGAGGAGGCGGGCAAGTCCGGAGAAGCCCTGTACGGAACGTCCCTGATCATCATGATCGGGCTGTTGGCCATCGGCTTCGTCGCCAACGAACTCGTACGCCCCGTCCATGCCCGCCACCACGTCCCCGCCCCGAAGGAGGCCGAAGATGTCCACGAGCGACAGCAGTCCGCCTAGCGCACCGGCCGGTACGCCGCCCGGCCGTCGCGGGCTGATCGCCTTCTCCTGGGTGTGGGTGGGGGCGCCGCTCGCCTACGGTCTGTACGAACTGGTGCGGAAGGCGACGCAGCTGTTCACCGGGTAAGTACTCGGGTGTCCGAGCGTTCAACAAAAGCCGACAAGGCTGACGCCGCTTTCCTGTGGCTTCACTTGTCTTCGTACCCGTGAGTATCCGAACAGACTGGTGGGCCCTACACCCAGTAATAAGGGGGACCGCCCATGATCGGCTCACGCATCGTCGCAGTCGGCCACTACCAGCCCGCCAAGGTACTCACCAACGAGGACCTGGCGGGTCTGGTCGACACCAGCGACGAGTGGATCAGGAGCCGGGTGGGCATCCGCACACGGCATATCGCCGGACCCGACGAACCGGTCGACGAGCTGGCCGCGCACGCCGCCGCCAAAGCTCTCGCGGCGGCCGGACTCGTCCCCGGCGACATCGACCTGGTCCTGGTGGCGACCTCCACCGCGGTCGACCGCTCGCCGAACATGGCCGCCCGGGTCGCCGCCCGCCTCGGCATCCCATCCCCGGCCGTGATGGACCTCAACGTCGTCTGCGCGGGCTTCACGCACGCGCTGGCCACCGCCGATCACGCCGTACGCGCCGGGGGCGCGAGCCGGGTGCTCGTCATCGGCGCCGACAAGATGTCCGATGTGGCGGACTGGACGGACCGTACGACCTGCGTGCTCGTCGGGGACGGGGCGGGGGCCGCGGTGGTCGAGGCCTCGGAGGAGGCCGGGATCGGGTCCGTTCTGTGGGGTTCCGTGCCCGAGATGGGGCACGCGGTACGGATCGAGGGCACGCCTTCGCGGTTCGCGCAGGAGGGGCAGAGCGTCTACCGGTGGGCCACCACTCAGCTCCCGCCCATCGCGCGCAAGGCCTGCGAGCGGGCGGGCCTGGAACCCGAGGACCTCGCCGCGGTCGTCCTGCACCAGGCGAACCTGCGCATCATCGAGCCGCTCGCCGAGAAGATCGGCGCCGTGAACGCCGTCGTCGCGCGCGATGTCGCCGAGTCCGGCAACACGTCCGCTGCGAGCATCCCGCTCGCCTTCTCGAAGCTTGTCGAACGCGGCGAGATCTCCACCGGCGACCCGGTGCTGCTCTTCGGCTTCGGCGGCAATCTGTCGTATGCGGGACAGGTGGTCCGCTGCCCGTGACGTGCGGGTTCGCCGTGATGTGACGAGTCCAACTGCCCCTCGCCCTGGCCGGTGTGCGCCGTAGACTGTAGACGAAAGACAATTGATACTGGCTGGCACTGGCTTTTCGGTTGCCGCGCTGCCGTTGCCCAGGAGGGGGACCGCGATGTTGTCGACAGGACTGCCGCAGGGGGCGGTACCCAAGCTCGAACGGCCGGGGCCGCTCAGGGATCGCGTGTACGAGGCGCTGCTTGAGCTCATCACGACGCGGGCCCTGCAGCCCGGCCAGCACCTGGTCGAGAGCGAGCTCGCCGGGCATCTCGGGGTCTCCCGGCAGCCGGTGCGTGAGGCCTTGCAGCGGCTGAACACCGAGGGCTGGGTCGATCTGCGGCCCGCGCAGGGCGCGTTCGTACACGAGCCGACCGAGGAGGAGGCGGACCAGCTCCTCACGGTCCGTACGCTCCTGGAGGCCGAGGCCGCCCGCCTCGCCGCCGCGAACGCGGGCAGTGCCGGTATCAGTGCCCTGGAGGAGCTGTGCGCCGAGGGCGAGCGGGCGGTGGACGCCGACGACGTGGACGGCGCGGTCGCGATGAACGCCCGCTTCCACGCGAAGGTCATGGAACTCGCGGGCAACGCGGTCCTCGCGGAGCTGGCCGCGCAGGTCGACCGCCGGGTCCGCTGGTACTACACCCCCGTCGCCCGCCAGCGCGGCCACCAGTCCTGGATCGAGCACCGCGAACTCATCGCGGCGATCTCGACCCGCGACGAGCAGCGCGCGACGGAGGTCATGCGCGCCCACACGGAGCACACGCGCAGGACGTATCACGCGCGACAGGGAGCGTAGCGCCGCCGGGCGCATCGCCGGCCCTACCCCCAGGGGCTGCGCCCCTTCGACTCGCCAGAGGCTGCGCCCCTTTCGACCCCGCTTCCGGGGGCCGACCCCCGGACCTCCGGTCCTCAGGCGCCGGGCAGGCTGATTTTCAGCCTGCCCGGCGCCTGAGGCACCAGCACCCCTCTCTTTGTCCTGTCAGTGGAAAAAGTCAGCGCTAATTCCTGCGCAACTTCTTCCCACTCCCGGCAACCGCTGCTACGTTCCCCTCGAAAGCACGACGAAGCTGTGCCGATGAGGCGGGGAGGGGCTCGTGAGACGTATGACGGCGCGACCCGCGAACGCCCACCAAGCGCGGCTGCTCAGGCTGTTGCGTGATGACGGGCCCAACTCCCGTGCCCAGCTGGGCGATCGGGTCGACCTCTCGCGGTCCAAGCTGGCCGTGGAGGTCGAACGTCTCCTGGAGACGGGACTCGTGGTCGCCGACGGACTCGCCGCCTCGCGCGGTGGCCGCCGGTCCCACAACATCCGGCTCGCGCCCGCTCTGCGCTTCCTCGGCGTGGACATCGGCGCGACGTCGATCGATGTGGCCGTCACCAACGCCGAATTGGAAGTGCTGGGACACATCAACCAGCCCATGGACGTACGCGAGGGCCCGGTCGCGGTCTTCGAGCAAGTCCTGTCCATGGCGGCGAAGTTGAGGGCTTCGGGGCTCGCGGAAGGTTTCGACGGCGCCGGCATCGGCGTACCAGGGCCCGTCCGTTTCCCCGAGGGTGTCCCGGTCGCCCCGCCGATCATGCCGGGCTGGGACGGGTTCCCGGTGCGCGAGGCGCTGAGCCAGGACCTCGGCTGCCCCGTCATGGTCGACAACGACGTGAACCTGATGGCCATGGGGGAGCAGCACGCGGGCGTCGCACGCTCCGTGGGCGACTTCCTCTGCGTCAAGATCGGCACCGGTATCGGCTGCGGCATCGTCGTCGGCGGTGAGGTCTACCGCGGTACGACGGGCAGTGCAGGCGACATCGGCCACATCCTCGCGGTACCGGACGGCCGCCAGTGCGCCTGCGGCAACCGGGGCTGCCTGGAAGCCCACTTCAGCGGCGCCGCGCTCGCCCGCGACGCCACGGAAGCCGCCCAGCAGGGGCTGTCGCCGGAACTGTCGAGCCGCCTGGAGACGAACGGCAGCCTCAGCTCCGTCGACGTCGCCGCCGCGGCCGTCGCGGGCGACACCACGGCGCTCGATCTGATCCGCGAGGGCGGCTTCCGCACCGGCCAGGTCATCGCCGGACTCGTCAGCTTCTTCAACCCCGGCCTGGTGGTGATCGGCGGCGGGGTGACCGGCCTCGGCCACACCCTGCTCGCCGCGATCCGTACCCAGGTCTACCGTCAGTCGCTGCCCCTCGCGACCGGCAACCTCCCGATCGTTCTGGGGGAGTTGGGCCCCACCGCCGGAGTCATCGGCGCGGCCCGGCTCATCAGCGACCATCTGTTCTCACCCGCTTAACGCAGCACGTCACGCTCACCAGGGCCGCACGTCACGCTCGCCAGCGCCACGTAAAGCCACCAGCACGACGACACCCTGCCACCACTCCGACTCAGCACCCCGCACCGCCCCTGCCCTACCCCGCCCTGCCCTGAACCGGCCCGCACGCCCGCCAAGGGGAACCGTCATGGCATCCGAACCACCGCTGCTCACCATGTCCGGGATCACCAAGTCGTTTCCCGGCGTCCGCGCGCTCGACGGCGTCGACCTCGACGTCCAGCCCGGCGAGGTGCACTGTCTGCTCGGCCAGAACGGCGCCGGGAAGTCCACCCTCATCAAGGTCCTGGCCGGCGCCCACCAGCCCGACAACGGCACCATCAACTGGCGCGGCGACCCCGTCACCCTCCGCTCGCCGATCGCCGCGATGCGCCTCGGCATCGCCACCATCTACCAGGAACTCGACCTGGTGGAGGGCCTGTCGGTGGCCGAGAACGTCTATCTGGGTCATGAGCCGACGGCCGCCGGTTTCGTCGTACGACGCAAGGGCGCGCGCTCATCAACTGCCGCTCTCCTCAAGCGACTTGGCCACCCGGAGATCGATCCGGCCCGGCTCGTCGGCGACCTGTCCGCCGCCCAGCAGCAGATCGTCTCCATGGCGCGGGCGCTCTCCCACGACGTACGCCTCATCGTCATGGACGAGCCGTCCGCCGCCCTCGACCCCGACGAGGTCGACAACCTCTTCCGCATCGTCGGCGACCTCACCGCGGACGGCGTCGCCGTCGTCTACATCTCGCACCGCCTGGAGGAGATCCGCCGCATCGGCGACCGCGTCACGGTCCTCAAGGACGGGCGCGCGGTGGCCGGCGGGCTGCCCGCGAAGTCGACGCCGACGCGCGAGGTCGTGGCGCTGATGACGGGACGGAACGTGGAGTACGTCTTCCCCGAGCGGCCGGTGCGCGACGCGCTCCCGGATCCGGTGCTCGAGGTCAAAGGCCTTGCCCGCGAAGGAGAGTTCGCACCCCTCGACCTCAGCCTCCGGCCGGGCGAGATCGTCGGCCTCGCCGGACTCGTCGGCTCCGGGCGCTCCGAGATCCTGGAGACCATCTACGGCGCGCGCAAACCGACCGCAGGTCAAGTCCTCGTCGAGGGAAGACGGTTGAAGCCGGGCAGCGTACGGGACGCCGTCCGCGCCGGGCTCGGACTCGCCCCCGAGGAACGCAAGGCGCAGGCCCTGCTGATGCTGGAGTCCGTCACGCGGAACGTGTCCGTGTCCTCCATGTCCCGCTTCTCGTACGGGGGTTGGCTGGACCGGAGCGGCGAGCGGGAAGCGGCCCTGAAGGCCACGCGCGAGCTGTCGCTGCGCCCCGACAACCCCTCCGTGCCCGTGCGCACCCTTTCCGGTGGCAACCAGCAGAAGGCCGTACTGGCCCGCTGGCTGCTGCGCGGCTGCCGGGTGCTGCTGCTCGACGAGCCCACCCGCGGCGTCGACGTCGGCGCCCGCGCCGAGCTGTACGCCGTCATCCGCCGCCTCGCCGACGAAGGCCTGGCCGTGCTCCTGGTCTCCAGCGAAGTCCCCGAAGTCCTCGGGCTCGCCGACCGCGTCCTGGTGCTCCGCGAGGGCCACGTCGTGCACACGGCGCCCGCCCGGGAGCTCGACGAACCCCGCGTACTCGACCTCGTCATGGAAGGAACTCCGGCGTCATGACGCAGCACGCATCACCGCCCCGGGATGACACCCCGAAAATGTCGCCGGTGGAGGGACCCAGCCCCTGGCGGGCACTCACCGCCCGCGCCGACGTCCGCACCCTCTCGCTGCTCGGCGTACTCGCCGCCCTGATCATCATCGGCGGCATCACCAAGCCCGACCAGTTCCTCGACACCCGCAACCTCCAACTCGTCCTCACCCAGGCCTCGGTCATCGGTGTCGTCACCGTCGGCATGACCTTCGTCATCGTCTCCGGCGGCATCGACCTGTCCGTCGGCGCGATCGTCGCGCTCGCCTCCGTATGGGCCACGACGGTGGCCACCCAGGAGTACGGATTCATCGGCATCCTCTTCACCTCGGTGATCGTCGGCGTGGGCTGCGGCCTGGTGAACGGCATGCTGATCGCGTACGGCGCCATGGTCCCGTTCATCGCGACGCTGGCCATGCTCGCCTCGGCCCGCGGGCTGGCCCTGCAGATCACCGACGGCAACACCCAGGTCGTCACGGTCCAGAGCGTGCTGGACCTCGGCGGACGCGACGCCTACGTCCTGGGCATCCCGCCGCTGGTCATGGTCTTCGCGGTGGTCACTGTCATCGGCTGGCTGCTGCTCAACCGCACCACCTTCGGGCGGCGCACGGTCGCCGTCGGCGGCAACGCGGAGGCGGCCCGGCTCGCGGGTATCGACGTACGCCGGCAGCGGCTGTACCTGTATCTGCTCTCCGGGCTGTGCTGCGGTATCGCCGCCTTCCTGCTGATCGTGCTGTCCGGTTCGGGCCAGAACACCAACGGCAACCTGTACGAACTCGACGCCATCGCCGCCGCGATCATCGGCGGCACCCTGCTCAGCGGCGGTCGCGGCACCATCGTCGGCTCGGTGCTCGGCGTCCTGATCTTCACCACGATCACCAACATCTTCGCCTTGAACAACCTGCAGAGCGACGTCCAGCAGATCGCCAAGGGCGCGATCATCGTCGCCGCCGTGCTCGTCCAGCGCCGTACCGCACACACGACTTGACGCCCGTACGGCATGCACGACTTGACGCCAGTACCGCCAGCACGACCTGAGGCCTTAGGGCCAGCACGACTTGAGTCGTTTCGCACGTCCTTCACGGAAGGGTCCACCGCCATGCCAGAGTTCACCAGCCGCAGAGGACTGCTCTTCGGCACCGCCGCCGTCGGGGCCGGTGCGCTCCTCACCGGTTGCACGAGTAACGAGTCCAGCGACGAGCCGGCCTCCAACGACCAGCCCGCCGCCGACGACAAGCCGGGCAAGGCCGTCACCATCGGCTTCGCCGGCCCCCAGGCCGACCACGGCTGGCTGAACGCCATCAACGACAACGCCAAGAACCGGGCC